>JBKJOR010000219.1:0-5532 GCA_046595575.1 Pyrinomonadaceae bacterium
ACTTCTGACTTCTGATTTCTGATTTCTGACTTCTGATTTCTGATTTCTGACTACCCCCTTTTCACTGTTCACTTTTCTTCGGCGGTGTCGCAACCGGGATGTCGCCGTCATCAGTCACTGTTATCAATGGCGTCCGTGGTCTCGGTCTCGTTTTTACAGCGGGCCGGAGAACGGGTGGAACTTTCGGGCCGCCGATAGTGTTAGGCGACAGCGGAGCGACCCGTTTCAGGATCGTCCCGCCGCGACCGCCGACCCACATATTCGTCCCGCCCTGGAAGGCGATAGTCTGCAGCACCTTTCCGGTAATGTTCGGTTGGTTAAGCCACGTTCTGCCTCCATCCTGAGTAACGAGCACCGTGCCCAGCTCGCCGACCGCTAGCGCTCCGTCACGTCCCAACGGCATAACAGAGTAAAGGTTTGCACGCATCGGTGACTCATTGTCGATCCATGATAGGCCACCATCCATCGTCTTCAGAATGATCCCATTTGCTCCGACCACATACCCGATCTTCTCGTCGTAGAACCCAAGCGAATATAGGTTTTCGCGTGCGTTCGTCTTTACCCGTGACCAGGTCAATCCAGCATCGAGGGTGACCAGTATCGTCCCTTTATCTCCGGCCGCGATCCCGTGCTTCTCATTGATGAACTTCACATCTTCAAGCCAGGCACGTGTGCTCGATTCGATCACTTCCCAATACGCACCCGCCGTCGCCGTCCGTAAGATGATTCCGTTCGCACCGACCGCGTAGCCGACCTTTTCCGAAATGAAATAGACACCGAAAAGGTCTTCGGTGACGTTGGAGATACCCTTCCCCCAGCTTGCACCGCCGTTGATAGTTCGCAGAATTGTTCCCTTGTCACCGACCACCCAGCCTTTCTGATCTCCAAAAAAGTGCATCGCGTTCAGATTGGCCGAGGTGTCCGTAAATACCGGGAGCCACGCTCGACCAGCATCGTTCGTTATCCAAATCTTTCCGTTCGAGCCTGCAGCGACGCCTAGATCCTCGTCGAAAAATGTTATATCGGCGACGTCCTCGCGGCCGCCGTCCGAAAGGCGCTGCCAACTATATCCGCCGTCGTCCGAGCGCACGATCAGACCATTGTCGCCGACGGCCCAGCCGGTAAAGTTATCTGCGAGGTAGATCGAACTGAGTCGCGGATTCGTCCTCACATTGAATGGAAGCCAAGTCGTCCCGCCGTCAGCCGTCAGCCACACCAGTCCGTTGGAGTCGGCCATCGATCCGTTCTGGGAATCGGCGAACGCAACGCATAGAAAATCGCTCCGGCTGAAGGTGTTTACTCTGACCCAGCTTTCGCCTGCGTCCTCCGATCGCACAGTGCAGCCGGCATGACCAACCGCGAATATTCGCGTCGGCGAAAGGAAAGCGATACCGGTGATCCGCGAACCCGGACAGGGATGCGAGATCTTCCAGGTTGATCCACCGTCGCCGGTTGCGAGCACGGCACCGTTCACTCCTGCGGCAACCACAGTCTGCGGATCCAGCGCGGCGACCTTTACCAAATGCTCGTCGGTTCCAGCCGACTGCGGTGCCCACGTGGCACCACCGTCATTTGTCTTGAGAATGCGACCGTACGTCCCAGTTGCCCAACCCGTCTCGCCCGAGAACGTCAGCGCGTAGAGATGGTCCTTTGCCTCGATCTTTATCCCACGCCAGTCCTCGCCGCCGTTGTCGGTAGTAAAAATACTCCCGCGTGCACCAACGATAACGGCGCTCTTCTTGTCCTTAACAAATACCGATGACAGCGTAAGATCGAACGGAAGTGACTGGCGCTGCCATGAGAAACCGCCATCCTGAGTCCGCAATACAGTGTTGTTCTCGCCGACCGCGAAACCGGAGAGCTTGTCTTTAGCAAAATGGATCGCGTTGAGCGGATTTCCCTGCGGAAGAGGGTTTTGCCACACCCAACCTTGTCCGCCACGGATCTGAGCGATCATCGTTCCAGACAGCATCAAGACGATCACCGCCGAGACGCAGAGATGCAGAGCGAGCCATTTTTGTTTTTTTGGAAGCCCAAAACAGATCATCAAAGTCTTACTCAACTCCTCGGCGTCTCCGCGTCTCGGCGGTTAGATCTCTTGCACACCGAGGTCAGCAACAAGCTCATCCAACATCGCGATGTCCACCTCACCCGCCGCAGCTATCGTTCGTGCGGCCTTATCGGCTACTTCCTGGACCTCGTGCCCGGCGTGACCCTTTATCCACTGCCACTCGACCTCGTGCTTTGATGCAGCCCGATCGAGTCGTGCCCACCATTCATGATTTGTTTTCTTTCGAAAGTTACCGGTCATCGTCTCGACTACATAGCGCGAATCGCTGAAGACCTTCACTTTACAGGGTTCCTTGAGATTTGCGAGGCCGAGCGCCGCCGCGGCGATCTCCGCCTGCTGGTTCGTTGCGTTCCCGAGATATTCACCGACCGCACGCCATATTCCCTTGAAACCAAGTACGGCAACAGCCGCCGCACGGGTCGTCCCTCTGCCGTTACCGAGGCTCGATCCGTCGCAGACTATGGTCACCTGTTTCATTCTCTTAACCTTGTTCGTTTCGCTTCGTGTGACTTGGTGGTTTCAGCTTCTTCAGAACTGAAACCACGAATCCACACGAACCGACACGAACCAAGAAATTCCGTCACAACTACGATTACCCGATCAACGCCGCCTGCGCTCCCGCTTCGGATTCACTCTCTCCCTTTTCGACCGTAACAACATTATCCACGTATCCTTCGAAAGTGTCGTCGTGAGAGATGACGAAGAGCTGATCGAAGTGTTTGATCTGGCTGATTTGCATAGCCAGGTTTTCCCGGCGCTCTTGATCCAGATTCGACGTCGGCTCGTCGAAAAAGGCGATCCGCAGATCGGTGAGCTGTTTTAGGAGGGCGAGCCGAACCGACAGCGCCGCCGCCATTTGCTCGCCACCTGAAAGACTTATGAATGGTCTGTCGTATCCGCCTTCTTCGAGCGAGATACCGTAATCCTCGCCCCACTTCAGAGTGTGCTCGGCATTCCCGGTGATCTCGCGGAACATCTGGTTCGCCTCGGCCGACACATGAAAGACATAGTTTCGAGCCACGAGCGGCGCGGCTTCTTTCAACGTGTCGCGTATGAACGACGTCAGTTCCGAAACCTTCTCAAGGCGTTCCTTCTCCTTGAACTCACTTTGAATGGATCTCTTGATCTCTTCCAGACGGCGAAGCTCCAACGCGAGCTCCTGTTCGCGTCGTCGTGCAAGATCGAGCGTTGCCGTAACTTCGGCTTGGCGCTTTTGCAGATCTACCAGCGCCGCCCGTTCAGCCCGGTGACGTCCGCGGTCGTAATCTTTGTCGGCATTTTCAAAAGTGTTTTTAGCGCTTGTAAGAGAAGCGTCGATGACTTCAAATTCGGTCGTCGATTTTTCGAGCTGCCGTGCGTAATCCTCGACAAGATTCGCAAGCGCCTCATTCGCAAGGTAGGTCTTGTTTGCTTCCGATGTCGCTTCCCTGACCTGCGTGAACTGCGCCCATTTAGCGTCGAGATCTTTGTACGATTCAAGCTGCTCGACCAGAATGCGCCTATCAGCCTCAAGCCGCTCGATGTTACTTTCGATCTTGGAGAGCTTCTGCCGTAGCTCGCCTTCGAGTTGGGCCTCGCCGGTGAGGATCTGCATCTTCGCTTTCGGGCTGCCCAGCTCCCTAAGCGATGCCTCAGCCACCGCAAGCTCGCCCTCGACCTTGGGCAGAGCTTCAAGCTGACCCTCAAGTGCCTTCTTCTCTTCACTCAAAAGCTTACCTTCATCGGCGATCTCGCTTTCTCGCGCTTGCAGAGTCGAGAGTTGAGCCAGGAACTTCTCCGCCTCGCGTGAAGACCGCAGCGCGAAGGCGACCTGCCCGTGCTCTTTTTCCAGAACACCGATACGCGTTCGTAGATCGGCGAACTGGCTCGTAACAAATCCCTCGAGCGTTTCCCCTTCTTTCAAATTCAAGCATTTCTGCGTGAGTATCGGGCACAATCCGTTCTTGATCTCCTGCTGAAAGCGCTCGTCTCGCTCGAGTGCTGCATGGAGCGACGCGAGTTCGCGGACTATCGCTTCGTCCCGCACCTCGAGCGTTTCCCGTCCATCCGCATTTTTCGTTTTCTCGGCGGCTTCAGATAGCTGAGTTTTGTTTGACCGGAAACTGTCGCGAAGGCGTTCCATCTTGGCATCGAGTGCGGCGATCTGATTCCCGATAGCTTTCACGTTCGCCGCCGATTCACGCATCTTGGCGACTTCGCTTTCCAAGCGCTCTTCCTCTACTGCTGCCGACCGAAGAGCGTTCATCGAAGAATGCGCTTTGAGAGCTCTGTCGAGTGAGTCCTGGGAATATTTCTGATCGGCCCGGACTAAGGCAAAGGCGGCCTCAACCTTCGAAAGGCCCTCCCGCAGCTTCTCGCGTTCAGATCGTTCGCGTTCGAGTTCCTTGAGATGCGACGTGGCCTCAGTGTGCTTTTCGAAATCAAGCTTTACTTCGGCGATCTTCGCGGATGCGTCGCGCGATCGAGTCAACTGGTTCTGTTTGTCCGCGAGCGTAACCGTGAGCCGCGTGTGTTCGGCCTGATGCTTATCGAATTCCGCTTTCGATTCCTGCACTGCGGCCTCGGCTTTGTCGAGCAACTCGACTTCCGTTTGCCTGTCGGCGGTTTGCCTGACGACCGCGTTGAGGTCGGTTTCAAGCTCTTTAACTTGCGTCTCGAAGAGCCGACGCTCTTCCCCGACCGCGTCGACTCGGGCCACCTCGCCTTCAAAGCGGGCAATCTTTTCCCGCACCTCAGCCGACCGTTGATCGATAAACCGCGCTGTCTTGAGCAGTTCCTCGGCTCCGCGGCGATACTCTTCTACCTTTAGCAGTTTGTCGAAGGCTTTCTTTCGTTCAGCGGGTGTATCCAGAAAAATCGCCGTGAAAGTTCCCTGCGGAACGCCGATCGCACGTCGGAATAACGAGTCTAAATCTGTGCCGGGCTCGACGCCCAGGTGCTGCAAGAGAAACCTCGCGACTTCTTCTTTCTTGTCCGCGATCCGGGTTTTCAAAGCGGGGTCGTACACGTTATAGCCGGTCGCGGTATCCCGGTAGACCGTGTACAGTCGCTCATCGAGGCCGCTTTCAAACGTCAGCCGTACGGAGCCTCTCTTAGCACCGCGACGGACGAAATCTTCCTTCTTGTAATCGAGGACATCGAATAGCGTCCATGCGACCGCCTCGATCAGCGTCGTCTTACCCGCTCCGTTCTCCCCCGTGATCGCAGTCGTCCCATGGGCGAAATCGAACGCCGCTGCGACGTGGGATTTAATATTCTCGAGCTCGATTCGGGTTATGAACATCTGTTTGAATTTTAGAATAATCGCGATGGAACCTGTAAATCGTGAATCGTGAATCGTTAATCGTTAATCGTTAATAGTCATTGCGGACTTGCGCGGGCTACGAACAAACTATTTACTATTCACGATTAACGATTAACGATTAACGATTCACGATTCACGATTCACGATTCACGATTCA
>JBKJOR010000039.1:0-3158 GCA_046595575.1 Pyrinomonadaceae bacterium
GACAAACTTTGTGGCCGCGAGATCTCGCGTTTCGGAAAGTGCGAGTTCGGTTATCTGCTGCTGAACGACCTGGCGCTCACGATTACGGCTGTCGAGAAGCTCCGCGAGCTTCCGTGCTTCGGCAAAATCCTCGGATTCGAAGAGCTCGATAACATGGCGTGCGACATCCATCCGCCCCGCGGCATTGATCCGCGGAGCAATGCGAAAGCCGATGTGATAGCTCGTCATGTCGGATCGGCAATCGGAAACTTCCATCAGCGCCTTCAAACCGTAATTCTTTGTATTCGGTAGATCTTTCAAACCCAGGGCGACGATCGCGCGGTTCTCGCCCGTCAGCTGCATGATATCGGCGACGGTGCCGATAGCGGCGATCTTCAGGAAGGCGGGAACGAGATGCTCCTTATTCTTTTCGCGCAGCAATGCGTGTGCGAGCTTGAAAGCGACACCGACCCCGGCGAGGTGTTTGTCGGGATATTCGCAGTCAGGTTGGTTGGGATTGATTACGGCGAAAGCATCGGGATTACCGCGTTCGGGGTCGGAGATATGATGATCGGTAACGATAAAGTCGAGTCCATGTTCTTTCGCCCAGGCGATCGGCTCAAAGCTACGGATGCCACAGTCTACGCTGATCACAACCGTGCATCCATCCGCCTTTGCCTGCTCGAGGGCCGGGATGTTAACTCCGTAACCTTCCGTAAATCGGTTCGGGACGTGGAACTCAGTTTCCCCTCCGAGCAAGGCAAGGGTCTTGCGCAGGAGAACGGTCCCGGTCGTACCGTCGACATCGTAATCACCCCAGATGAGGAACTTTTCCCCGGCGTCGATCGCCTTAAAGATCCGGTCGACGGCCGCTCGCATTCCAAGTAGGAGGAATGGCTCGTGAAGATCTTCGTAAGATGGATTCAGGAATTTTGTCGCACGTTCCGGAGTTTCATACCCGCGGGCGATCAAGAGGGCGGCAACTAGCGGCGACACATTCAACTGCGAGGCAAGCGGCGCCGCAATCGCGTGATCATGCTTTTTAATTTCCCAACGCCTTTCCATGTGGGTGAGCGGCTAGACCGCTAGCTAACTTGCGGACTGATGATTCCCTGCCAAAGAAGAACTAGAATCACCGTTCCGAGTACGATGCGATAGACGATAAAAATAGCAGTAGAATTCTTTCGCAAGAACGCTAGGAGGAACCATATCGAAATATATCCGACAATTCCTGCCACGACGGTTCCGACAAGCAGCGGCATAAAGCTATCCGCGGGCAGTATCTCGACAGCCTCTTTCAACTGTAAGAGTCCACTGGCACCGATCGCTGGAATCGACAGTAAAAAAGAAAACCTCGCTGCGGTCTCCCGAGTCTGTCCCGCGAAGAGGCCGCCCATGATCGTCGATCCCGACCTACTTGCTCCGGGCATCAGGGAGATCACCTGGGAAAGCCCGACAACTATTGCGTCGCTGAGACCGAGGTCACGCATCTTCTTACTCTGACTGCCGACTAATTCTGCCAGGCCGAGCACCATGGCGACGGTGATCAGCATTATCGATATGAACCAAAGATTCTTTGTTCCCTGACCTTCGATCGTTTCCTTGAATAGAAGTCCGACGACACCGATCGGTATCGACCCGATGATCACGAGCCAACCCAGCCAGGCTTCCTGCGACAACCAGATCGGCCGAACGCCGCCCGTGCCGGAATATCTGCTCTTCCGTTTACTCGTCAGCATCAGCCAGTGGTCCCGAACGAACGCGGCAGAGATGCCCCAGATATCCGCAGCAAAGTAAATGAAAACTGCCGCAAGCGTACCGAGCTGGATCACAGCCATCGTCGCTGTGATCTGTTGCGGATCGCCGTTGTACACGTTCGTCCACCTACTGGCGAAAACGAGGTGGGCAGTAGAGCTGATCGGGATAAACTCGGTAAGGCCCTGGACGATCCCGAGGATGATCGCTTGAAGATAATTCATTCAGATTGCAGAAGACCGCACAAATCAAGCGGCGACAAGGTGCAAAAGCCCGCACGTAAGTAAGGGCGATATCGAGAGTCTGTGCAAATCTCGATCGACAACTAATCCAGATGCACTAACGTCGCAAGGGCAAAAGAGTGTGTCGCTGAACTGCGCGTAATTTCAAGTTGAGCATCTCGCCCTCGCTTACGCTCAGGCTTTTGCATCGTACGGATCGGTTCTGAGAGGATTCTACAGTCTCAGGATGGGTACGCCAAATCACTCGCGATACCGTGCTCGACCGGCCACGCGATCATATAGCCACGCGGGAAATATTTTTCCAGCCCGGACGATGGTCGCGAGCTGCCATGGAAAGGCGGCGAACTTCTTCTTGTTTTCGATAGCTCTGATGAAATGGGGGATCGCAGCGTCGAGCTCCATCAGAAACGGCATCTTGTTCCCGCGACCCGCGGTCAGCGGTGTCTTTATGAAGCCTGGTTGAATGATAGTTACGTCGATTCCCTTGTGCGCCACGTCGAGTCGGACACTCTCGAAGAATGCGGTCATCCCTGCTTTGCTTGCGGAATAAGCCGCTGACTTTGGAAGCCCTCGAAATCCGGCGAGACTTGATATCGCGACGAGATGTCCGCTACCTCTCTCGATCATCTGCGGCAGCACGGCGTAAACCGAATTGGCAGAGCCAAGCAGATTGATGTCGATAACCTTCTTAACGGCATCGGGTTTCAACGCTCGCGTCTCGGCGTTGTTTCCGCCGATACCTGCGTTGGCGATGAGAATGTCGATGTAACCAAACTCCACGCGAAACGCATCAGCCGCTTTCTGTACCGCATCTGCGTCAGTCACATCGCATGCAAATACCCGAGCCGTCCCACCGACTTGTTCACACCGTTCCGCCAGATCGCGAAGTTCAGCTTCTCGCCGCGCCACTAATCCGACAATCGCCCCGCGTTTCGCAAGAGCGATTGCCAGAGCTTCACCGATCCCGCTCGATGCGCCGGTGAGAAAGATCAGTTTGTCTCGCCATTTCGATAGATTCATCGGAACACGGCTTCTCAAATCAAATACAAGCCACCCCGATACAGCAAGCGCGTTCGTGGACTGACTACAAATTCCGCCTTCGGCTTCGTGTGCAGCCAGACTAGGTCGGAAAGGCGTTAGGAAATGATACCAAGGAGTGTGCTTTTTCGCATGAGCTGTAAC
>JBKJOR010000041.1:0-3224 GCA_046595575.1 Pyrinomonadaceae bacterium
CCGGCCGTATCCACCTGCACCGCGACCGCGTGAAGCTGCCGGAGCTCGCCGGAATGATGAATCATAGGTTCACGAACTGGATAATCCACTTTGGTACATGCAGCACGCTTCGAAAGCCGACTGCCGTAAGGGATTTTGTCGAGCAAACCCAGGTAGCGATGGTGACCGGGTTTACCCGCGACGTAGACTGGATCGAATCGTCCTGTTTCGAGCTGCTGCTCTTCAAGGCATTTCACACCTTCAAGAGCCCGCGGGTAGTTATCAGGCACCTACAGCAGAAATATCCGGACCTCGTCGAATCGACGGGATTCAAGTTCTTCCCGGAGATAGATATGTCAGAAACCCGAAGCGGTAAACCATACTGCTACGGAACGACGTTCAAGGGCGGCCGCCGGCAGCGATTAGAGTCAACTAAGTAAGCGTTTTGGGAACCTTCACCTTCGTGCCGATCTTCTTGTTCAACTTCTCGATCAAATAAGCCGACAGCAGAGGAGATTCTTTCTCTACGTTCTGATGAACGAAGAAATAGATCTCGCTCAGTCCTAGCTTTTTCCACTTCACGATTCTCGCCACCCACTCATCAAGCCGATCTTTGTCCGAAGCGTGATTCGCACCGACCCAACGGACGAAAGGCGTCGGGGTGGTCAGACGCATGTGCATCAGATCTCGACGTCCCGCGGTGTCGACAAGAACATTGGTGATGCCGTTGCTCTCCAACAATCCGTAGAGCCTCGTCGACACTTCTGGATCGGTGTACCAGTTCGTCTTTCGAAACTCCATAGCGATCGGTCTGGCGAACTGTTTCCAGTAATTGGCGAATGCCTCGACACGTTCGAAATCTTTTGGATCGAAATTGTTGTGCATCTGCAGAAAAGGCATGCCGAGCTTCTCGTTCAAAAACGCTGAATTCTCGGCGAACTGATCGACCTTTTCCTCCACGTTCTTTAGCCGTGAAAAGTGAGTGATACCTTGCGGCAGTTTCGGAAAGAAAAGAAAAGCTTCGGGCACGCCATCGCGCCAGGCGGTGTACTGGTTTTCCCAATAACGTTTGTAAAAGGTCGCGTTCAGCTCAACGCAATTAAAATGTGAAGCGTAATACCCGAGTTCGTCTTTCACGCCTTTTGGATAGAAATTTTTAAGTTCAGTCTTGTTCCACTTCGCACATCCGACATAGAGCTTGAAGTCCTGCTTCTTCGATTTTGCGAGAATGCGTTTTGTGTCGGGATGGTCCGGGGGGATCGTGAAATCAACCTCGTCGGGGTTGTCTACTTGTCCGAATTTCATAACCTTTAAGGACTTGCCAGATTGTCAGCATTATAATTGACCAATAATCAGCGGGCAAAACGAGTCAGTATCACCACCGGTAGCTGGCGGGCTCTTCTGGATCACGAGTCAGCACCGTCTGCGGTGGCGGGGCGGGGCCCTGCAGTCACCGCGATAGTGGGCCGGAACTCTGTCAGTACCACCTGCGGTAGCGGGTGGCGGGCCCTGCAGTCACCGCGACAGTGGGCCGGCCTCTGTCAGCACCACCTGCGGTAGCGGGTGGCGGGCCCTGCGGTTACCGCGATAGTGGGCCGGCACTCTGTCAGTACCACCTGCGGTAGCGGGTGGCGGGCCCTGCCGTTACCGCGGTAGCGCTCGCACGACCTTGTTCCACCTCGGTTTTTATGTGGAACGACACCGACATTCCGTTAGCCTACTTCATCAGCTTTCGCGCTCATGGTACGTGGCTTCATGGTGATGTAAGGGGATCGACCGATCGTCACAATAACCGCTATGGCACCCCACATATTCCTGCGAATAGCGTCTTGCTCGACCAAAGCCGGAGGAGGTTGATCGGCGAGCCGGTGAAACTAACCGCAGACCGACGCCGTGCGGTCGAGAGAGCGATCCACGAAACGTGCGCGATAAGATATTGGATCTTGTTTGCGGTGAAGATTAGGACCAATCACGTTCACTCCGTAGTCGGGACCGGAGGGAAGAAGGGAGAGCTTGCACTAAATGCTTTCAAGGCAAACGGAACCCGGCAGATGCGTGAAGGCGGAATGTGGGCCAGTCACCGCAGTCCGTGGGCGGATAAAGGGAGTTGTCGACGTCTGTGGAATGAAAATAGTATCGCTAATGCGATAGACTATGTTCTGAACGGTCAAGGTGATGATCTGCCGGATTTTGATAGGTGACGAGGCCTGACCACCCGCTACCGCAGGTGGTACTGACAAGATCTTGTCGATCGTCTTTACGAAATAAATCGGAGCCTGGCTTCAGATCTTTATGCATTTCACATTCGACAACAACCTCCGCGACATCGCGGACAAAGTAGAAGATGGCGAGCGGCTGACGTTCGACGAAGGTGTCGCTCTCTACAAAACGACTGACCTCAACGCCCTTGGCAAACTCGCCGACCACGTGCGCCGCAAGAAACATGGGCTGACGACCTATTACAACGTCAATCGCCATTTCAATCACACGAACATCTGCGTTGCCGACTGCAAGTTTTGCGGATTTTATCGACGCCCTCGACAGGAGGACGCTTACACACACTCGGTCAACGAAGCGATCGACATCGCCCGCGAGGCGGTCAGCGAAGGTGCGACCGAGCTGCACATCGTCGGTGGACTAAATTCGAAACTTCCGTTCGAGTACTACATCGATCTTTTCTCGTCGCTCAAACGCGAATTCCCGAAGCTGCATTTGAAAGCGCTGACGATGGTCGAGCTCGATTTCATGGCGCGGTTCTACAAAATGTCGGACGAAGACGTGATCGAAAAACTTCACGCCGCGGGAATGGATTCGTGTCCCGGCGGCGGAGCCGAGATCTTCGCCGAGCCGACGCGTTCGCGCATCTGCGATCACAAGTGCGACGGCGACCGATGGCTCGAACTCGCCGGTAAAGTTCACAAGGCCGGATTGAAGACAAACGCCACGATGCTTTACGGTCACATCGAATCGATCGAGGATCGCATCGATCACTTTGTGCGTCTTCGCGAACAGCAAGATAAGACCGGTGGATTCCAATGCTTCATTCCGCTCGCGTTCTATCCTCCCGGGACCGCTCTTTCATCTCTTCCCGGTCCCGACGCGATCGACAATCTCAAAACGATCGCCGTCTCGCGTCTGATGCTCGACAACTTCGATCACATCAAGGCCTACTGGGTCATGCTCGGCAAGGCCACCGCGCAAACTGCTCTTCACTTTGGTGCGAACGACCTCGACGGCACCATCAC
>JBKJOR010000471.1:0-4796 GCA_046595575.1 Pyrinomonadaceae bacterium
AATCTATCGAGTCTCGGTAGTTGTCGAGCCTGTTGAGTACGTTGTGGTTTCGTTAGTGTATGTGAATCTTTCAAAGACTGGGAAATTCGTGTGATTTCGTGTGAGTTTGTGGCTCCAGACTCCCAGCTAGCGCTCTGGAACCACGAACTCACACGAAATCACACGAACAAAAAGAGAACACGAAGCATCGAGGCCACCTTTGGATCTGAGGTCTTTCTTGTTCGTGCTCTCTTTCGTGTGTTTCGGTATTTCGTAGTTAGGATTTAATAAAGAAAACTACGAATCACACGAATAGAACACGAAACAAGACCAAAGAATAAGTTCAGTTCTTAACTTTGTACAAAACGTAGACGCACCCGTTGTTGAATGGGCGGCACTCGAGTAGCTCGAGATCGATCTGTCGTTTCATCTCGTGAAAGAGCGGGATGCCCTTGCCGAGCAGCGTCGGGTGGATGTTGAATCCTATCTCGTCGATTACGCCCGCCTCGAATAACGATCTGGCCAAGTCGCCGCCACCCATTACGCAGATGTCGCCACCTTCGTTTTCTTTTAGCTTGCGAACAAATCGGCCCGGTGATCCGTTGACGATCTCCACGCCCTTGTGTGCTCCTTTCCTGAGCTTGCGCGAGAAAACGTAGGTCTTGATGTCGCCGTACGGATTCCCCGCTTCTTTACCTTTCGGGGCATTCTTAAGTGCAACGTCGAACGTCTTGCGGCCCATTATTATTGTGTCGACGTTCGTCCAGAAGTTTTTCATTATCTCGGCGGCCTCGTCGCTCCACATCAGCCAGTCGACCGCATGATTTTTTCTCGCCAAGAAGTTATCCAAGCTGTTGGCTCCGCCGAAAGTTACTTTGCGCATCTCTCGCCTCCTGATCTTTTGTAGTGTCGTCGATTGTAAGTGTCTTTCGATTCTTTTTCTATCATTAGTTCGAACACTTTCGCCGTTTACAATCTCTTTATAACCGAGTGGCAGAGAACACCGACAAAACTAACGAGATCTTTCTGGTTCTGCGATGCCAGTCCGGCGACCGTGAGGCGTTTGACCAACTGTTGAAATCGATAGAGATTCGCTTATGGCGTTACATATCGAATCTTACAGGCGGCGGCGATCTTGCCGATGATATTTTGCAGGAAGTATTCCTGATCATCTACCGGAAGATCGGGTGGCTCAACGATCCACATCTGTTCCGCCCATGGGTCTACCGGATCGCGACGCGCGAGACATTTCGGATCTTGAAGAAGCGTTCTAACTGGCGAGAAGATGTGCTGGATGACTCACTTCTCGAGAGCGTGATCCAACCCGAGCCGGCGATCGATCTCGATATGAGAATACTGAAGCGTATTTCGCCGGCTAGTCGCGCGGTCCTGATGCTTCACTATCTCGAAGAGCTTTCGCTTAATGAGACAGCGAACATATTGGATATCTCGGTCGGCACCGTAAAGTCGCGACTAGCGTATGGATTAAGGAGACTACGTGAGCAAGTAATCACGCAAAAGACAAAATGACTGACAGAAGATTAAGAAGCGGGATCATCATCGCGGCTATTATCGAGGCTCTCGTTCTCGTCCCGGTGTTGATCTACGCAATTTTCTTCAAGAATTAGGAGCAAGCAATGAATAACAAGATCGACGAGATTCGAACAAACACACTAAAACAGATCGAAAAGACAGAGAGTAATTACAAGCTCGCTTTTATTGGCGCGGCGTTGGTCGAGGCGGCGTTCTTAGCTGCTTTTCTACTGCTGGCAGATCTCTCGAACCGCAGCCACATTTTGCTGCTCATCTCAGCCGTCGCGATCTATACGATTCTTGCGGCCGGCCTTTTCGCTCTCGGCCTGCATGTAAATCGAAATACGTTGCGAATCATTCGGGCGATCGAAACGATGCAGCGATAGTTTGGTTGAGATAAATTACAGCGTTCGTTACGAGGATTATCGTTTAGTGGTCGGCGTCAAGCTTCCATTCCGACAGATCAACAACACTGCGGGCAATGGAGACGTCGTCAGCATAAATCACTTCGGTCAAGCACAATGTGCCTATCGAAGATAAGATATTCGTTTCTATAAAGTTGAATTAAGAAAGCTCGACACCGGCGGTCTGGATCAGGTTCGGAACGAACGCGTGCTCGCTGTGATCGAAGACGGCGTCAAGTTCTTTCTCAAGGCTGCCGTGACCGGGCGGGATCTTCTTGATGAGCGGCTCGAAATTGCGAAAATCGTAAAGCTCGGTGTCGAGCAGATGCGAGCCGGTGACATTTGTTAGCGCAGTGAGAATCGATGACCGAAGCGAAGGGATCTCGGCAGCGAGGTCGGACACCAGGCGCTTGACGCGGGCACGTTTCAGGTTTGGCTGCGAACCGCAGAGATTGCAGGGAATGATCGGGAACTGGCGCTCGACGGAATATTTCGTGATCTCGCTTTCCTGGCAATACGCGAGCGGCCGGATGATCGTGTTTGTCCCCGCATCGGACCGCAGGATCGGCGGCATCGCCTTGAGCTGTCCGACAAAGAACAGGTTTAACAGAAATGTGTTGATGATGTCGTCCGCGTGATGACCCAGCGCGATCTTTGTACATCCTTCCTGGATCGCGGTCGTGTAGAGAATTCCGCGGCGCAATCTTGAACAGAGGGAACAAAACGTTTTCCCCTCGGGCACGTGTTCTTTGACTATCGAGTACGTGTCCTCCTCGACGATGCGGAACGGAACGCCGAGCTCGGTAAGGTAATTTGGCAAAACCTCGTCGGGAAAGTCCGGTTGCTTTTGATCAAGGTTCACCGCGAAGATCTCGAACTTTACCGGCGCCCGCTTCTGCACGTCGAGCAAAAGGTCAAGCATCGTATAGCTGTCCTTACCGCCCGAAAGACAGACCATCACCTTGTCGCCGTCCTGGATCATTCCAAAGTCGCCGATCGCCCTACCCATCTTCTTGAGCAGCTTTGTTTTGGTCTTAGTATCTGCGAACAACTATTCGTATACCTCCGAAGCTCCAGATTTTCGCATTTCAGGGTCGGTTTATCAAAATCGAGGTTTTTGCTTGACCTGCCGTAAAGGCCTCGACACTAATGTTTTACTGCTACTTGCAGTATCAGCAATCCTCTTCCCTAAAGGAGTCTTATGTCTATCACATCCCAGATTCTGCCGATCATCGCGGTGCGGTTATTTCACTTGTATCTGAAGTGATAGACCACTGTGTGACGCCGGGGCCACTTACAAACCCTGACAATAAAAAGCTGGACAGTGCCTGTATCGGTAAACTATGATTTACTTTGCAGGCATTCTTCCGATTTTTACCACTTCAAACGAGTGATATCGCGATCGATCTTCAGGCCCTCACCTGTGTAGAGATGCCGACTCAACGATTCAAATAATATAAGGAGTTCTTTGTCTTATGATCAGAATGGGAAGAAGTTCCAGATCGGAGCTACCGGACACCAACGATTATCAGAATAACTTGTCGAATCCGACGCCTGCGCCCCTTTACGGAAGTGAGAGCCAGCAAGGCACGCCTCGTGTGGTTACCGACAGTGAATCCATTGCCAGGGACATAAAGGAAGGACGGTTGAGCGGCTTCGTCGGTCATGGCACCGTCCTTACAGGTGAGACACAGTTTCAAATGATGCTTCGCGTTGACGGACATTTGACCGGCACGGTGACATCTGACGGCGGGACCCTCATTGTTGGAACGAATGGCCAGGTCGACGCCAACGTTTCGGTCGGCGTAGCGACCGTGAACGGAATAGTGAACGGAGACGTGATCGCTACCGAGAAGATCCAGCTCGGGCGGACCGCTCGCGTCACGGGGAATATTGCGACGCCGCGGCTGGTGATCGAAGAAGGCGCGGTCTTCGAGGGCGGATGCAACATGATGAAGGCCCGTGAGGATCTCGAGACACAGGCGACCGCGGCACAAGCGCAGTACCGGACGGCCGAGCAGGAGCGTTACAACGGAGCGGCTTCTACCGTTGATGATGACGATGATGATGATGAGTTCGCGTCTTCAACAGACGAGGTCGAAGAAGAGGAAGCTGACGCCGTGACCGCGTAATTTCTCTGTCGAACACACAATTTGAAGAGGCCGTCTGAAAAGGCGGCCTCTTTCTTTGCGCTTGCGTGCGACACGCGTTGTAAACCTCGCAACCGTGGGCGAAGGCCCACGGCTAAATTCGATTGGTCGCAAATGCGACCGATGAGGGCTACTGTATGCCACGCTGACCGAGGATCTACATACACCGAGACCGGCCGAGTTCTACAAAAGGACCGGACTTTCTCAACCTTTGCGCGGTTACTCCCGCTGTGTTAGCTTGCACTCATTGGCTCACACTCCGACCTAAGATAAATACTTATTATGTTGAACGACTTCAAATCATTTATCGCTCGTGGGAATGTTCTCGATCTCGCCATCGCTGTCATCCTGGGCGCTGCGTTCGGTGCAATCGTGAAGACGTTCACCGAGGGAATTATTATGCCGTTTGTCGGCATGGCGACCGGCGGCATCGACTTCAAATCGAAGTTCTATGATCTAAGCGGAACTGTTCCGGCAAACGCTACGCCTGAACAGATTGCTGCGGCGGTAAAGGGTGGGAAGCCGCTAGTTATGTACGGACAATTTATCAACGACATCATCACGTTTCTTATAGTCGCGATCGTGATGTTCTTGCTGGCGCGGTACGCAGTTAGGTTATTCAAAGTATTGGAAACCACGACTCCGCCGACTGACGAGACGGTTTTGCTCGCCGAGATCCGGGATATATTGAAGGCGAAATAGTGACGAGTGACCAGTGACGAGTGAAGAG
>JBKJOR010000070.1:0-3125 GCA_046595575.1 Pyrinomonadaceae bacterium
AATATGATAAAATGTTCAGCACAGTTTGTACAGGTGGAAGAACGATGGACATCAGACGATATTTTCTATTAACATTCGCGGCCGTGGCGTTATTCTCCGGGGGAGCATACGGCCAAAAGAGGAAAACGCCCGTAAAACGGACGACGACTGTGACTAAGCCGGCTACGATGCCGCCGCTCGATGTGCGAGCGGCGCGGGGCAAGGTTTCGAACCAGCTTGCGAACGTGAGCCTGTTCGTGGATAAGTTCGGTCCCGTAGCACAAGCTCTCGAGGCAATGGATGCCGAGTCAAAGACGAAGAGGCCCAACAAACAGACGCAAGATAAGAACGTTGCCGACAAGGCGAAAGTAGTAAATGCGGTGCGCAATCTTCGGGAAGGCATGGTGAAGCTTGAATCGGAGTTTCGCGTGAAACCGGTGCTGAAAAAATACCTGCCGACGATCCAGGGTATATCGGACCTTGCGGGCCAGTCTGAAGCATCCGCTATAGCAGGGAAGTTTGTGGCGGCAAACGCATCCTTACGCACGGTTCAGCAGAAGCTCAACGACACCCTTGCGGCGATGCCGAACGTCGAGCTATAAGAAAGTTTTCAAAAAAGAATCGGCGGGTCTCGTTGAATGAGCCCGCTAATTCTTTTTCTACAAAAGTAATTTTTATGGTTTAACGTCGGGTTTGACTAGAGCCGTATCTTTATGTCCCGGTTCGCATACCTCGATCTCGCCGGCTTTCGCAATTCCAGCCGCTGCTTCGGCCTTTAATCCGAGCTTCTCCCGAATAAACTTCTCAGCGTCCGGCCGGATCAACTCACCATTCACGACCGAAGCTTTTTTCGTCATCGCGAGGCCCATCGGCTCAAGCTTCCCGACCTCGAGAAAGATGTACCAGGGCGAGCCCCAGTTTCGGGTATCACCTACAGACCTCCGATAACCGTAGTGAGAAGTTGTCTGCTTCGCGGTCCGGGCATCTGATTCCCAGACTACAGGGAACGTGAACTTGTACTGACCGATGTGCGATTTCATAGAGTCGACAGGGTCATATTCACCGACGGCAATAACGTCAAACCCGCTGCCCTTATACTTTTCGTACATGGCCTGCACGAATGCTAGGTCGTGTTTCCAGTTCGGACACCACGGAGCAAAGTAGACGACCATCACAAGCTTCTTCCCAACTGTGAACTTGCGAAGGTTCATGTCGTTTCCTGTCTGGACATTCTTGTACACCCAATCGTTGTAGGTAATGTCTTTTTCGACGATTGGCGACTGCTCATTCTGAGCAAACGAAAAGACGAAGCTGGAGAGTACTAAGGTGGCGGCAAATATGAGTTTCATCGGATAATTCCTGCTACGAGATAAGGCTAGCCACTCAGATGAGTTTAGACGACGTAAGAGTTGCCGATCAGTCGACGCGGCATTGGGGCGCCGCAGCCAGAATGTCAGTGTCGATATCGTCCGTACTGACGCGAAGGGCCACGTATTTTTCTCGTCCAGTAGACAATGTTCAGGTAGATCCCGGTCAGAGCCGAGAGCGCGGCGAGAGCAGAGAAGACAATCAAAAAGGTGCTTTGCCAGGTTCCGGCAAAGAAATAAAAATGGGCCTGCCGAAAAAAGCTCGTTTTCCAAGTCGGAGGCGGGGAAAAGCTGGCTAACCCGGTTTCGGCATCGATAAGGATCGAATCTGCGCCGAGCCCGCCGATGGCCTGGTATTGAGGTCGCCCGTCCTTCATTATCAGCGTGACAGCGGTTGTGGGCAGGGCCTTTCCGGCAACTTCGTTCGCTTCCGCCATCGCGTCACCCGGTCCGATCTTGATGCGAGTCGCATCGATCACCTCTACGGCACCGCCGTCGACTGTATTCGGCAGGGCGTAAAGGAAACCGCTTATTGCCCAGGCAAGAACGGGTATCGAGACAACAATTCCGAGGATTAAGTGAAGTTGGTAGACGACTGTTTTCATATGAGATAAGTGCAGATTAGCACGATTGTGAAGCCGAAGTCCGCTTAAGCATCCCTGAGGGTTTGTGTTAATCTGTGCCTGATCAAGTATGAACAATCAGCCGACAGTTTCAGACATTTTTCGCCGGGCCCTTGAGATTCGCAAGTCGAACCCGACCGGGTCGTACGCTGACACAAAGACGCAGCTTATGACCGAGTTTAGCGGCAAGACGCTTCCGGAGACAGCGTTCCTCACAATTCCCGAATACGATAATATCGCGCCTGAGGAAGATTGGACCGCCGGCCTGCCTATCGTTCTGCGTGGGATCCAAAACGACGACTGGAAGGATGTGATCCATGGAATTATCATCAGCCTAGAACAGGTCGAGAATTACCCGATCCAGTCAGGCCGCGAGGACGATCCGGCAAAGGAATGGCGCAACCGCGGAAAGTCGATCGCCGAAGCTGAAGACAAGGTGATGGACAAGTGGATGCCTGACGAACTGATGGCAATGGCGAAACGGCAAACGAAGAACTAAAAGCTATGAGCTATGAACTATGAGCTATGAACTAGAAACCCGTAACGCCTCCGTTACTTTCTCCGAATGATAGCTGCAGACCGTCGATAGCTTCAACAACCTCAACTCCGGGTCTTAACTTTCTTACTTCTTCCGAAAAATCTACAGCGTCCCATTCAGGGTAGAGATGGCTCAGCACCGCCATTCCCGGTTCCGCCATTCGGATGAGCCGGATCGCTTCCGCCAACTCGAGGTGCGTATCGACCGGCTTATTCCGTACGAACGAACATTCCAGTAACAGCAGATCAACGTGCCGAGCAAAGGCAGCGAGCGGTTCACTGAACCCTGTGTCCGCGGAGAAGACAAGCGTTGTGTCCTGATCGCGAAGGTGGAGTGCATGACTTTCCTCTGTATGCGGTGTCGATAACGCGACCGCCTCGATCCCCGCAATGATCTCGAACTTCTCGAGCGACTCGACCTCAACGATCTCGACGGAGAATGGCTGCTCGAGCAGGTCGTAGTCGTTCGCATCACTAAAGGCATCGATCAACCTCCGTACGCCGCTCGCCCCAAAGATCCGGAGCGGCTTCGTTCGGGATTGCGTTACGGGTGCGTGTTTCGTTCCAAAGAGAAAGGGTGCGAGCCCACCGACGTGGTCAAGATGAAAATGAGAGATCC
>JBKJOR010000088.1:0-3214 GCA_046595575.1 Pyrinomonadaceae bacterium
CCGGGGCACTGCTGTGAGTTCGGACGGCGAGGTGGTCCGGCTGCCGACTGAAAGCGGTCGCACGATTACGATAAACGTACCGACCTACCCGCGACCCGATGTGCGAAAAAACGTCAGCGGATATTTCAATCAGCTTCCGCTGGACGCTATCGATCTGTTCATTGGAAGTGAGGGTACGCTCGGCGTGATAACCGAGGTCGAACTGGCCCTGCTGCCCAAACCCGCAGGATTATTTAGCGGTATCGTATTTTTCGCGGAGGGAACTGACTTGCTTGAGTTTGTGGCGGCTGCGAAGGCAGCATCGATCGCAAATCGTAAATCGCAAATCGCAAATCAAATTGACGCCACGCTCCTCGAGTATTTCGATGATCGAGCTTTGAAATTCATAAGCCAAAGATTTCCCGAGACGCCGACCGGCGTGCAGGGAGCAATCTTTTTCGAACAGGAAACGACTGCCGAGAATGAAGACTCGCTTTTCGAACAATGGAACGAGCTTCTCGAAAAGCACAACGCCGATCTCGAGCGCTCGTGGTTCACGACGAACGAACACGACCGCGACAAGATGGGTGAGTTTCGGCATGCTTTGCCGGTCTCGGTGAATGAGTTGATCGCGAAACACAAGCAGCGAAAGATCGGGACCGATATGGCAGTGCCCGACGACAAGTTTCCCGGCTTTCTGAAGTTCTACAAAGATACCCTCGAAGCTAGCGGGATCGATTACGTCATCTTCGGCCATATTGGGGATTGCCATCTCCATGCCAACCTGCTGCCGAAGGACGAAGCCGAAGCCGAGAGAGCGCGTCATATTTATGGACGCTGCGTGGCTCAGGCGGTGATGCTCGGCGGCACGGTGTCGGCAGAGCATGGTATCGGAAAGCTGAAGGCGAAGTACCTAAACGTTATGATGGGCGAGCGATATCTGAACGAGATGATAGAGCTGAAACGTGCATTCGACCCGAACGGGATTCTTGGAAGCGGGAACATGTTCTGACGGAACGCCGGCATCCTGCCGGCGTTTCTCGTAGTGCACACGCCGGCAAGATGCCGGCGGTCCGTTGGTTTGCTAGAATTACTCCACAACCTATGATCAAAGCACTTCTCTTAGATTTCAACGGCGTCATTATCGATGATGAGCCGATCCAAATGCGGGCGTATCAGGAGCTGCTGGCGGCGGAAAATATTGCGTTGACCGACGAGGATTATTTCTCCAGCCTTGGCATGGACGACCGGACGTTTGTCGAGGCTGCGTTCAAACGGGCTAATCGGGAGCCAGAGACGAACAAGGTTCTCGAGATAATGCAGGGCAAGAGCCAGAAGTGGCGGGAGATCGTGTCGGATGACGTGCCGCTCTTTGAGAACGTCGAAAATTTCATCCGCAAGATGGCTAAAGATTTCGCTCTCGGCATCGTTAGCATGGCGGGTCGTGCCGACATTCTCTACATCCTCGAACGAACAGGGCTGACCGACTGCTTTGAGATCGTTGTCAGTGCCGAGGACGTCGCCAAATGTAAGCCGGATCCCGAATGTTACCGGATGGGCTTCAGTCAGCTTGATCGCGCGCGAACGAACAAAGGCCACCTGCCGATGATCCATAGCGAGTGTGTCGTGATCGAAGATTCTCCGCCGGGAGTGCAGGCCGGGAAAGCCGCCGGTCTTCCGGTGCTCGGCGTGACGAATACGGTAGACGCCGACAGGCTTCGGGAGGCGGGAGCGACATGGGTGGCTAACGACCTGAACGATTGGATGTCGGATTCGTTTCGAAGAGCTTTTGCCTAGAACGTTTGTTGCCGAGGATCGATCCGGCCCATCCGACCACGCCTTGGCGGTCTTAAGAAAATCTGCCGCGGATGAACGCGGATGACACGGATTAAGAAGATCTTAATCTGATCCGTGTCATCCGCGTTCATCCGCGGCTAAAAAATTTCCATGAACGATAAAAATTAAAGATAATGTCAGAACATTTCATTTCACGACAGGACGCTGAGTCCGATCTTCTATCAACGGCCGCGTTCCTTGCCGAACGTATTTCCAGCGTCGATGGCCACGCCGAAGCGATGCTTGCCGTTGTGCCTGAGTATATTGCGAATGGAAACGTGGATGTCGCCGCCGAACTCGCAAACACAGTCGTCGACCCGTACACACGCGATCGTCTGCTGACCGCCGTCGCCGAAAAATGCGCCGAGCTTGACGATGACGAATACGCCCTGCAGCTCGCAGATGCCGTCGAAGAGCCCGGGTTGCGTTTGCAGGCCCTCGAAAGAGTTGCTCTCCAAAAAGCCGCGAAGGGGGAATTTGAAAAGGCGCGTGAGATCGCGAGTTCGATCGCCGATCCGGACGGTGTCCTCGTCGGTGTAGCAGTGAAGCAAAGCTCGCTCGGAATGAATGACGATGCGTTGAGAACCATCGACGAGATCGAGCATCAAAGCGCGGCCGTTACTGCGCTGATCTACATCGCGGCCCAGAGGCTCGAAGCGGAGTACAAGGAGAACGCAGTCAAGTATCTCGTGATGGCAGGCGAGAAAGCGGCCGGGATCGAGCACACCGAGGAGCAGGCTCGTGCGTTCTACGATATCGGTAACGGTTTTAGCGAGGCAGGCCGCAACGATCTCGCGATCGAAACCTTCGACAAGGCGAAGGCAACCGCCGAGACCCTCGACAACATGCACCGCGACGCATTCCTTTCGCTCGCCGCGCAGGGATTTCTCCACGCGGGCAGCATCGATCTGGCCGACCGTACACTTGATCTAGTGACGGACAAAACCCACATCGCTTCTTGCTTGTTAGGATTTTCGCGCGAGTACTGGAAAAAGGACGAACTTACCGAAGCCATCGACGCGCTCGAAGAAGCACACGCAGTGCTCGAATCGCAGCATGAACGGGAAACGCGGGATAGTAAGTCGCGCTCGCGGCTGTTTACGTCGATCGCCGCGCAGTTTGCCGGTTTCGAAAAGGGCGAGCGTGCGATCCAGGTCGCGGAAAGTATTCTGGACGAAGCGGAGCGAACGTCAGCCCTCACTCAGGTAGCGGCGGTCCTTACGGTTCGCAAGGAAGACGAACAGGCGCGGCTTGCGTTGCGTGCGATCGTGGACGACGGCGACCGTGTTTTCGCTCTTATCGGTATGAGTGACGCGAAGGAAAAGAATGACAACCGTGCGGCGGCGATCGATCTGCTAAACGAAGCCACAGAGCTAGCGGACAGTGTTCCGCAGATCAC
>JBKJOR010000117.1:0-6704 GCA_046595575.1 Pyrinomonadaceae bacterium
CCACAAGTCAGCACGTCTCTTTGATCGACGAAATACGAACTCTGACAAACGGGGCATTGCCCGATTACATGCGCCCTTCAGCCTATGTCCTATTAAAGTCACTCCCGCTGACGCCAAACGGCAAGGTAGATCGCAAAGGTCTGCCCGCTCCCACGGCCTCAGAAGCCGACGACTTCACGGGTGGCGATGACCTACAAGCAGAAAGTAATTTGGTCAGAACCCTGGCTGGCATGTGGTGTGAGGTTCTCGGCGTGCGAGCGATTCGCTTGGAAGACGACTTCTTCGCTCTCGGCGGGCACTCCTTGACCGCGGGACGACTGGTCGCACGAGTTAGGTCAAAACTGGGAATACAGATGCCCATCCGATCCATCTTCGAAGCGCCAACGTTAAGGGCATTTTCCAAGCTCGTGGATAACGCTGTTTCCAAACAAGATCAACAGGTCGCCACCGCAGCGCCAGGACGTTCCGAGCATCTGCCTCTCTCATTCGCTCAGCAGCGTATCTGGTTCCTGAACGAAATGGACGAAGGACTCACGGCGTACAACGAATGCGAGATCCTGAAACTCACAGGCGTTCTCAACCAGGACGCGGTAGAAGTTGCGCTGCGGCATATTGTCGCACGACACGAAGTTTTGAGGACCCATTTCGCCTCCGCCAACGGCGCGCCCTATCAGGTGATCGTGCCGGAGGTCGAATTTGATCTCATGCACGTAGATCTAACTGGGAACGCGGCCGAGAACAAAAAAGACGCGGCTATTGAGATAGCCCGGGGACTGGCAGCAACCCCTTTCGTTCTCACCAAATGCCCGCTATTCAAATTCACACTGGTTCAGACTCAAGCGGACGAAAACTATCTCATTGCCGTTCTTCACCACACGGTCAGCGATCAATGGACCGTTGGCGTTTTAATAAGAGAACTCGATGCGTTCTACAGGGCTGCGGTCACCGGAGTACAAGCGGATCTGCCGATTCTTCCGATCCAGTACGCGGACTACTCAATTGCCCAACAGAACTGGCTGCGCACGGCTGAATGCCAAAAACAGCTCGCTTTCTGGAAGGAGCAATTAGCGGGTGCTCCAAATATTATCGAGCTGCCGACAGATCGTCCGAGGCCGCCCGTTCAGCGGTATCTGGGAAAACAGGCTGACGCTTTCATCGGACGCGAATGCACGGAAAGGTTGAACGATCTCTGCAACCGTGAGGGCGTGACGCCGTTCATGGCACTGCTGGCAGTATGGGAACTTCTCTTGTATCGATACAGCGGCCAAGACCACATGGTAGTAGGAACTCCGATAGCAGGCAGAACGTCTGTGGAAACTGAGGAACTGATCGGGTTCTTCGTGAATACGCTTGCGATTCGTGGTGACCTCTCGGGAGCTCCGACCTTTCGTGAACTTTTACAACGCACGAAGGAAAGAGCTCTGGAGGCATACGCGCACCAGGAGCTGCCACTCGAGAAGCTTGTTGAAGAGATGAATCCCGAGCGGAGCACGAGCTACACGCCGCTCTTCCAGGTTATGTTCACACTTCAGAACACACCGCCAAGCTCCGAGAAAGTCGGTGACCTGACACTTAGCCGGATGCGCTTGCCCAAGAATTCGGCCAAGTTCGACCTGAGTTTGGATGTGTACACGCGGGAAGACGGATTTAACTTCCAGCTTGAATTCAACACCGATCTGTACGAACCGGAAACGGCCGAACGGCTCCTGGGACATTTCCGGACGCTGCTGGAATCGGGCATTGCGGATCCAACTCAGGAGATAACAAAGGTCGGTCTGCTAACCGACTCCGAGCGGGGCCAAATACTAGGCGACTGGAACAGCTCCACTGTCGAGATCCCTCCGGTTTGTCTTCATGACCTTTTTGAGGTCCAGGCCGCGAGGCAGCCTGACGCAGTTGCCGTCGTATCCGGGCCCGAGAGCGTAACCTACAGCGAGCTCGATAAGCGGGCCAATCGATTGGCAAGAACGCTGCAGAAAAAAGGTTTGGTGCCCGAACAGTTAGTCGGCATATATCTTGGCCGCTCGATCGACATCATCGTCGCTGTTCTGGGTGTAATGAAAGCGGGCGGCGCGTATCTGCCGATGGATCCGAACTATCCGCTCGACCGGCTTCAATACATGCTAACGGAAGCAAATGTTTCCGTCATGGTCACCACCGAGGAACTCCATTTGTCCACAATGGACCTGGTTGCAGAGACGGTGCTTTGCCTGGACCGCGACCATGAGATGATCTCGGCGGAAAGCCCAACGAAACCGGAAACGGAGGTCGCCCCTGAGAATCTTATCTATGTGACTTTTACGTCCGGATCCACGGGGCGCGCCAAGGGCGTAATGATCGAACACCGCAACGTGGTGAATGTATTCGAAGCGTGGGAGCAGTCTTATCAACTCTCAAGCATTGCCAGCCACCTGCAGATGGCGAGCTTCTCCTTTGACGTTTTTACGGGCGATCTGTCCCGGGCGTTGTGCAGCGGTGCCAAACTTGTCATGTGTCCGACGGATGTGCTGCTCGACCCCGCTAAGCTGTATGACATGCTTAGCTCACATGAGATCGAGGCGGCTGAATTCGTGCCCGCAGTGATCCGTCCGCTAATTCAGTATCTTGAGGATGAAGGCAAGAAGCTCAGCTTCTTAAAGTTAATGGTGGTCGGGTCTGACACCTGGCAGGCAGACGAATATCGTCGGCTGCAAAATGTTTGCGGGCCAAACACGCGGGTTATCAACTCGTACGGCATCACCGAAGCTACGATCGACAGCACGTATTTCGAGATGCCCGACTCCGAAGAGGCCGGCGCCGAATTCGTACCGATAGGTCGTCCCTTTGCGAATACACACATCTATCTCCTGGATCCATTTGGCAATCCCGTACCCGTCGGAGTTCCCGGTGAACTATATCAAGGCGGCAAGGGTCTTGCCCGCGGATATCTGAACCGACCCGATCTAACGGCTGAGAAGTTCGTGGAGATCGATCTGCCTACCGCGAACGGGATCGTCCGTGAGCGGCTCTACCGTACAGGAGATCTTGCGCGATATCGCAGCGACGGAAATATCGCGATAATCGGGAGAGCCGACAACCAGGTTAAACTTCGCGGCTATCGTATCGAGCTTGGCGAGATCGAGTCTGTTCTTTCCCGACATCCGGACGTCAAGGAATGCATAGTGGCTCTGCGGCAGGACGTTCCTGGTGAAAAGCGGCTGATCGCATACCTAACGACACGTTCCGGTACCGTCGAGCCATCCGAACTCCGCTCCTTTTTGCGAGCCACGCTCCCGGATTTCATGCTTCCGTCGGGTTATGTGCTGATGACCGAATGGAAACTCACTCCAAACGGCAAGATAGACCGAAAACAACTCCCTGTCCCGGACCGCATAGCCTCGACGGACGAGAGCAGCTATGTTCCACCGAGTAGCTCGGTCGAACAAGCTTTGTCGGATATATGGGCCGATCTTCTCCGGGTGGACAAGGTGGGTATGAATGACAACTTCTTCGAGCTTGGAGGCCACTCACTGCTTGCGACGCGAACGGTATCCAGAATACGTGATCTGCTGGGCTGCGAGGTGCCGCTGAGAGCCTTGTTCGACACGCCGACCGTCGGCCAGATCGCCCGCCACATCGATGAGCAGGGCGTCAAACCCAACTTCTCTCAGAGTTTCGAGGAACAGCAGGAATTGGAGAGGCTGCTCGCCGAGATCGAAGCTGTGTCGGACGAGGAGGCGGCGAGATTGCTCGAGCAATCACATGGCCAGTATTCCCAAGCGAAAATCGAGAATAAGTAAATGCGCGCGAGTAGGATAATGTGAACACCGATGACGACCGTATGGAAAACACCTGCCGAAATGCCTGGCCTCGGTGAGAACATCATTCATGTTTGGCTGCTGGAAATTGATAGAGCCCTTCGCCCTTCTGTGGAGGGTACATTGTCAAAGCCGGAGCTTGAGCGAGCAGCGGCTTTTCGTTTCCCCGAGCATAGAGATGAGTTCATCGTCGCACGCGGAGCTTTACGCATTCTCCTGGGCAAATACGTAAATTCCCCGGCCGGGAGCATCGAGATCCGCTGTGCGGAGAAGGGCAAGCCGTATTTGTCAACGACGCTCGGAGACAACATACAATTCAATGTTTCCCACTCGGGCAAGTACGCCGTTTTTGGTTTCACAAGTGAGGACGAATTAGGGATAGACATCGAGCTTCACCAGCCGGAACTTATCGACGACTCGATGGTGGATCAATGTCTGACGGGCACCGAGAAGAAGCGTTATTTGCTCGCTCCGGCCGAGTGTAAAGTGAAGTTTTTCTTCGATACGTGGGCTAGAAAAGAAGCCTATTTGAAGCTGGATGGGGACGGACTTGGCATATCACCTAACGAGTTCCAATTATCTGCGGCAGACTCCGCTAACGATTTGATCAGGGGCGAGCAAATTCACTTTACCGCATTGCCGCAGGTGAGAGGCTACTCCCTGGCGTTGGCGACACGGCATCAAACCGGCAGTGTCGAGTTCTATAGGCTGGGCTCGAACCTTCCCATGTAGGAGCGTTCGGTCGTCAGAACTGCGGCCGGTTCCTCGACAGGGTTTTCGACCGACCTTGCACTTAGCCACCCCAGCAGCAGCCATCCGATGGGTGCGACCGAGTAGATAACGAATGACGTCCCGAAGAAATTATTGAGCAAAAGGGATGCGACAAGCGCCAGTACAATGCGGGCGATCGAAAACTCGTGCGATCCTCTCTCCGCCTCGCGACATAACCGCAAACCGGTCCGCAGTCCTCGCCAAAAGATCCATAAAAGCAGCAAAGATGCGGGGACGCCGGCGGCGATAGCAATACTAAAGAAGTGATTGTCGACCGGCGGAAGCTGGGCGCCTTCGCGCGTGCTTGCCAAACTGCTTTCGCCCAGGCCATTTCCCAATGGATTCGAGGGGATCTTCGAAAAAAGGATCATGTACCAGGTGTCCATCCTTGCTCCCAGGCTGTATTCATTAGCGGGATCAAGCGTTCCTTTCGTCGTGTGCGAGAGGATCGTTGAGGCACCGTTGTCGCCTTTCAGATCGCCCTCGTCGGGCATTAGGCTCGATGATACAAACAGAAATATGCCGAGGACCAAGGCGAGTGCTGCAGCTCGGCCCACGGCGCTACCCCAGCTCCGCGCACCGGTAAAGAACAGGACCATGAGGCCCAAAAACAGTCCGAAGATAGAACTCCTTTGACCCGTAAGGGCCAACATGACAGCCAACGTGATCGCGGATATCAACCAGATCGGGCGATACTTGCCTTCGGTACGCGATGCGGCGAGGCCGAATGCAATGATGCAGCCCAGCTGGACATAACGGCCCCACTCTTCGGCGTTGCTGAAAGTGGCAATTGGCCTCGTTACAGCGTAGATGGCGATAGACTGATAGTTATCGGTGTTGGCCGTCCAAACCTTCTCAAACGCCGGGTAGCCGAAAAGCATCTGGTACATGCCGTAGAACGACGTGATGATCCCGAGGAAAACCATCACCTTCAAGGCCTTTGCCAAAAACTCTGGGTTAGAGTGCTGGCCAAAATAAAACCAGACCATCGGCACAAGAACGAACATCGCTCCTGTAAGTCCGACAAAGAGGCTCCCTTGCAGCGGGTTAAAGATCTGAGCGGCACATATCAAGCCGAGTATCGAAGCCGCTTTCGCCATGGGGCTCGCTACAAAGACAGACAGCTTGTGCCTGTTGAACACGATCATGAAAGCGAACATAGCGACAAGGGGCGTCAGAAGGTGGATCGGCTCAGAGTCGCTGTAAGGCACGATAAGATACTGAAGACGCCTGATCACTCCGCGAAACGGCTCGAAGAGGATCATGGCCATGAGGCCTGCTTCCAAAGAAATGAGAAGCGGTACCAACATTGCGGTGGTTATCGAGCCAAGGGCGAAACCGCGCAGCACCTGTCCTCCGCTGGATGCAGCCCAGACAGATCCCGTGGTCATCACCTGCAAGAGTGCGAACCCAAGATACGACGCCTTTATCCGCGGCAATGACGATGTATGAGCTTCGGCTTTCAAGGTAGTTCTATACCGCTCCGCGTGCAGAAACGACGGCGGGCACTGTTTTCAGCAGGATCCACCAGTCGAGTGTCAGGGACCATGTGTCGATGTACTCGAGATCCAGCTCGACCCATTGATCGAATGAAAGGTTGCTGCGGCCGGAGATCTGCCAAAGGCATGTCATGCCGGGTGTTACGCTAAAGCGGCGTTTCTGCCACGACTGCTCCATGGCCAAAGCGTCGCGAATAGACAGCGGCCGAGGTCCGACAAGGCTCATATCGCCGATAAGCACATTGATGAGCTGGGGCAGCTCATCGATGCTGAATTTGCGTAATAGCCTGCCGACGCGAGTGATCCGCGGATCGTTGGAGATCTTGAAGATCGGCCCGTCCTTTTCATTTAAGTGTGCGATCTCCTCGAGACGGGACTCAGCATCCGTGCTCATCGTACGAAACTTGATCATCGTGAAACGGCGCTTGTAATGGCCTATACGCGGCTGGCAAAAGAACACCGGCCCGGGAGAATCCAGCTTAATGGCAATGGCCGCAAGTATGAAGACAGGAGAGCCGATCACCAGCAGAAGCGCCGAAATGCAAAAGTCAACAAGGCGCTTGACCTCGGTCTTCCAGCATATTGGCGCCGTGCTTGTCAGGGACAGCAAGGGGAAACCTTGAAATTCTGTCGGGCT
>JBKJOR010000123.1:0-3845 GCA_046595575.1 Pyrinomonadaceae bacterium
GTCGTGCATTAATAACGGAAAACCGGAGATCGTCGTCTTGTCTGCTGCCGACGGCACCGAGATTGAGCGACATCCGCTTCCCACCTTCGCGTCCTGGAACTTCGGCGTTGGGTGGACACCGGACGGCGCGGGACTGATCTACATCGGCAGTGAAAACGGCTCTTCGAACCTGTGGATTCAACTACGGAGCGGCGGCAAGCCAGTTCGCCTGACCAACTTCTCGAGCGGAGTGATATACCGGTACGCGTTTTCCCCCAACGGGTCGCGTCTGTTCGTCGCCCGCGGTTATCCGGTGCAGGACGCGATACTAATAAAGGACTTTCGCTGATCAGGCCCGCGGCTGTATCTTGAGTTCAAAGTTTCAAATCCCTTCGGCTACCATGTCCGCAATGCGTGCTGACCAAGAATCTCGGCTAGTTAAAATTGCACCGCGTGATTCGCAATGAGGTTGAGGTCGACCGAACGATCCGCTACATTCTGCGCGAATCGTTCGGCACTTCTTTTTCTAGTTGAGACGAATGGCAGTGCTTGTGGAGCAGCCCGTGCCGATCACAATTCCTGCAAAATTCGTCAGGACAAATGATCCGCTTGAGTAGGACTCATCGGTGAATCTGTTGAGCTGGATAACCTGCGAGACTCGGAGGCGTCCGACGGGTACTCCGGCGGGCGTGAGCGGCATAAACGAGAAACGCATCGAATAATCTCCGCCGCCGCCGTTGGCTGACCAGATCCCGTGTCCCGGAGTGCGCAACGGTGTAGCGGGGTTGGCACCGTATTCCGCCAGCGTGCCGCCTGCGTTGAAAGTTATCAGTCCGTTAAACGACGGGCCGACTTGTGCGCCCGTCTCGCAATTTACCGGCGTGATCGTTGTTTCCCAAGCGCCGACTATTCGACCGACGGACTGATCTAGTGATTCGGTTGATTCGCTCTTGCCCTGGGCCTGGATCGAAGGCGGTATTGCCACTGTAATCAGTAAAGCAACTGCAGCGAATGAGAGCGGGATACACTTTGCAAATTTGTTTTTCATTGATTTTCCTCTTTTTATTTTTTAATGCGACGTTGCGGCCAGTAGCCCTGCCAACGTTTTATGAGCCGGATCCTTTCCGAAACGACGGAGTCTGAAAGAAATCGCCCGATATCCGGCCGGATTTCGTTAATCTATCGCTTGGCGTTTTGCGCCTTCACTGGATAACGCGACGAAATTTAGAAACAGGGCTAAACTGTTTTTGAGAAAATTTGTTATGGAAATAATTGACCCGAACATCGGACGGACAATTCTTGCCGGTACGGTAATTCGGATTTATGGAACATTCGCCTGGCGGGCCATCTGAGATCTCGCTCTTACTGCAAGAGTGGAGCGTCGGCAAGCAGAGCGCCTTGGACGCTCTAATGCCTGTTGTTTATGCCGAACTTCACCGGCAGGCAAAGAGATATTTGCGGCGCGAGAGGGTCGGCCACACCCTGCAGGCGACAGCTCTCGTCAACGAGGTTTACCTTAAGCTGGTCGATCAGCGGGAGGTCAATTGGCAGAACCGGGCACACTTTTTCGCCATCGCGGCCCAGTCCATGCGACGGATTTTGGTGGATCACGCAAAATCACGTCATCGCAGCAAAAGAGGCGGGAATGAAGAAAATTTACCGATCGATGCAGCCGAACTGATTTCGGTGTCCCGTGAGAATAACGTTGATCTGATCGTTCTCGATGAGGCTCTGACTCGCCTAGCGAAGCTCGACGAGAGACAGGCCCGGATCGTCGAACTGCGATTCTTCAGCGGGATGAGCGTCGAAGAAACTGCTACCGCCCTGCGGTTATCGCCGGCGACTGTCAAGAACGACTGGCGGACGGCAAAGGCGTGGCTTTTTCAGGAGCTAAACGGATGAATGCGGAAAGATGGACGAAGGTAAAGGCCTTATTCGATGCCGTAGTTGACCTTGACCCGGACTCACGCGAGCGTTTCTTGGAGCGATCCGCTTCCGACGCGGATCTGCGCCTCGATGTCGAACGATTATTGTCGTCGCACGAAAGCGCCGAAAGTTTTCTGGAACATCCGGCTGCGAACCAGGTAGCGAGTGTCATTTTAGAACCGAAGGGAATGCTGCATGCGGGCGACCGTTTTGCCCATTATAAAATCCTGCGGCAGATCGGTGCGGGCGGGATGGGCGAAGTATACCTGGCCGAGGACGAGAAATTAGGGCGCCGGGTCGCGGTCAAGATCCTCAACGAACGATTCGGAAAGAACGATTCTCATCTCCAGCGATTTATCCGTGAAGCCAAGGCCGCGTCGTCTTTGAACCACCCGAACATTCTCGTCATTCACGAGATAAGCATCGGCGACGAAGCGAACTATATCGTTAGTGAGTTTGTCGAGGGCAAAACTCTGCGCGATATGGTCGACGCTTGCGGCATGACGCTTAAGTCTGCCCTCGACGTTTCAGTCCAGATCGCCGAAGCTCTCGCGGCTGCACACGGAGCCGGAATCGTACACCGGGACATCAAACCCGAGAACATAGTTGTGCGTCCCGATGGTTACGTGAAAGTGCTGGACTTTGGCCTAGCAAAACTACTCGCTCCTGAAAACCAGTTTATCGGCGCCGAGCAGGATACTGTCCAACATAACCGGACGGCGCAGGGCGTGATAATGGGCACGGTGAATTACATGTCGCCCGAGCAGGCCAAGGGTCAGGCTGTCGACCAGCGAACCGATATCTTCAGCCTCGGAGTGATCATGTATGAATTGCTGACCGGTTCAAACCCTTTTGCGGGTGATTCGATGGCCGAGACTTTTGCGAATCTGGTGAACGCAGAGTCGCCGCCTCCGATCGCGTCGGCAAACATACCCGCAGAGTTTCGAAGAATAGTTTCAAAAATGCTCCGCAAGGATCGAAACGATCGCTATCAGACGGCCTCGGAACTCATCGCTGATCTTAAAACCTTTCGCGACAATATCACCCTTGATGAGAGATTCGGCACCTTGCAGGCGACGAAAGCTTTAACCACTTCCCAACTGCGCCATACGGATGAGTCGAATCCGGCGCCTAACGATACCGCGCGGGTCAACACCGGCCGCAGCAACGTCATGAAGTTGCTATTGGCCATCGGCCTTGTATTGATAGTCGGTGTCGTTGCGGGAATTAGCTATTACATGAGCCAAACCGGACCATCCGGGTCATCGGACGGCAGGCGGTCTGTGGCCGTTCTTCCTTTTACAAATGCGACTAATGACGCAAATGCGGAGTACCTCGCCGAAGGAGTGACCGAGAGCATCATAAATAATCTTTCTCAGTTGTCAGGCTTAAAGGTAATGTCGCGTAACTCTTCCTTCCGATTTAAGAATAATCTTGGCGATACCCGCGAGATCGCCGCCCGACTGAACGTCGACTCGCTCGTCACCGGTGACATAAAACAACTCGGTGACAAACTAGTCATCAACGTGCGGTTGATCAATGGGAGTGACGAAACTCAGATTTGGGGGAACCAATATGTTCGGTCATTGACGGATGTGATCGCGGCTCAAAACGAGATCGCCACGGCTGTCGCTCAGAATCTGAAAGTCCAACTTAGCCCGACCGATACTAAACTCCTTAATAAGCGCTACACAGATAATGCAGAAGCGTATCAGCTTTACATGCGGGGGCGGTTCCATGTCTTCAAGTTGACACCGGGTGAGATTCAACAAGGCATCTTGTATTTCGAACAGGCGATCGCACTCGATCCGAACTACGCCCTCGCCTACGCGGGTCTATCTGACGCCCATCGTTCGCTCGCGATAGGCAGCGAGATCGAACCTGCAGTATCTTTTGCGAGATCGAAAGCGTCGGCCCTCAGGGCGATAGAGATCGACGAC
>JBKJOR010000467.1:0-4486 GCA_046595575.1 Pyrinomonadaceae bacterium
TTCGGCCTTCAACTGGTCGTTGAGACTCCGGAAAGCCTGCCCGAGAAAATGCAGCATCTTGTCCGATGTTCCGTCGGGCAAAAGATATTTCACGTCAGCTTCGGTAAGCGTCGAAAAGCGCACCTTGATCTTTTCTGGCGTGAAGATCTTCACCTCAGGCTGGTAACCGTCGTCACCGTGAAACTGTTTGTCGCCCTGGATCGACTGCATCGTATGATACTCGCCATGCGGATCGACGATCAGCACCGCAGCCCGATTCCACGACTGCATCAATTCCTCAACGATCACCCCCGCCGTGTAGGACTTGCCGGAACCGGTCGACGCGAGAATCGCAAGATGAGTTGAAACTACATCCTTCACCGACAGGACGATTGGAACCTCGCCCGGTTCACGCGTCAGGAGACTGCCGATGTGCGCCGAACCGTTGTCCGACACGCGACGCGGGCTGAGCATCACAGACAGAGTTTCACTCGAGGCGAGAAAAATCGGATCTCCGGGCTGGGGCGGAATGCGCGGATTGACAAAATCGTTGAGCTTGCGACTGAAATAACCTATCGTCTCGACGGTTATCTCGTAGATCTCCGCGTCGGTCTCGAGACCGATCAATGACGAGACCGCCGACGGCGACGTGCCCGGGTCAGCAAGAAATGCATCGGGAAGATTTCGCACGAGTTTGCGTCCGTTGATCGTTCCTATCAACTGACGACTCTCGCCGCCGACCTGAGCCTGATAATAGACAAACTCACCGATCCGCGTCCGGGTGTTGTCGCGCGTGATAAACAGAAACTCGTGCGGTAAAAGCCCGGGACCTTTTACGGTGCCGGTAAGAATGTCGGTCTCGTCATTTGTCATTTGTCGTTTGTCATTTGTCGTTAGTCGTTAGTCATTTGTCATTTGTCATTTGTCGTTAGTCATTTGTCGTTAGTCATTTGTCATTTGTCATTTGTCATTTGTCTTCTGTTGTTAGGAATGGCACAAAGGACCAATGACCAAATGACCAATGACCAATGACCAATGACCAATAACCAATGACCAATAACCAATGACCAATAACAAATTCCTACCGCCTACTCAGAATCCAATAAATATTCCTCGATCATCGCAAGCTCGCGCCGCAGATTCACTTCCATCGACACTGCGACCTCGCTTTGTTCGATCTCGATGGCCTGTTCTTCAGGGTCGCGGTCGAGCTCGATGCGCTGTTCTGCGTTGACACGTTCAAGTTGCTCGTTTATCTCGTCGCGGCGGCGGACAACTTGCTCGCGGGTAGGTTTGTTTTCAGACATTTCGATCCTCCTTCCTTTGCTTTGGTAAAGTATATCAATGCCTCGCCCGAGGTGTTCAATCGTCCCGTCAGCGATAACTATCCGTTCGTCACATCCGGGTTGGCCAATGCCCGGTCAAAGTGATAAAAATAACGCGCATGGACAATCTCCCGGTCAGAAATAAAAAACTCGTAAAGTGGATAACGATCTGGGCCGTCTGGACGCTCTTCGGACTTTTCTTCACGACGCAGCTCGTGTTGCAGAGCCAGTTGTGGAAGACGCAGGTATCCTTCTGGCAGATCCTGTCGTGGCAGCTTGTATCCGGTTATGTGTGGTTCGCGGTCAGCCCGCTGATCCTCTTTCTTACAAACAGATTCCCTTTCGAAGCCAGCAAGTGGAAGATCTCACTTCCGGTTCACATCGCTGCGGCCGTGATCCTAGCCCTCTTTCAACAGGCGATCGACGCCTTCATACTCACGCGGCTCGGTTATCCGCCGGGGCGCGAGTTCGCAAGCTTTGGCGAGGCCTATCAATACTTTGTTTTCGTCAATCTTCATTTCAGTGTGCTGATCTACGCCGGCGTTGTCGGCATCAAGTCGGCCTACACCTATTATCAGAAGTACCGCGAGCGCGAGCTCGAAGCGTCGCAGCTTGAGGCCCGGCTTGCCCAGTCTCGTCTTCAGGTGCTGAAGATGCAGCTCCACCCCCATTTTCTTTTCAACACGCTTAACGCGATCTCGGAGCTGATCTACAAAGATCCGGAATCGGCTGATCGCATGCTGACCGACCTGAGCGACCTGCTCCGTCTGTCATTTGAGAATCTGGAAGTGCAGGAGATCCCGCTCAAGCAAGAGCTCGAGTTCCTCGAAAAATATCTCGAGATCGAACAGATGCGCTTTCATGACCGGCTGAGCGTTAACATGGATATCTCGCCCGACGCGCTCGACGCAAACGTGCCGAACATGATCTTGCAGCCGCTCGTCGAAAACGCGATAAAGCACGGCATCGCACCTCGATCTTCTGGCGGGCGAATCGATATCCACGCGGCACGCAACAACGGGAATCTTGAGATCAGCGTGAGCGATGACGGCCTCGGTGTCCCGTTTGGCGATCTCGATAATTTGCCTGAGGGCGTTGGGCTTTCGAATACGCGTCGACGCCTGCGGCATCTCTACGGCGATAAGCACACGTTCGATCTGAAGCCGGTCGTGAAAGGTGGATTGACCGTGAGTCTGGAAATTCCGTTTAGGGAACAGGAGTCCGTACCGCTTGCGTAGCGGGGCCGTTCGAAGTTGTAAGCAATTCATATGATTCGAACCCTCATCGTTGATGACGAACCGCTCGCACGCGATCGTATCAAACGATTGCTGCGGGATGAGGATGAAGTTCATGTGATCGGCGAATGCGGTAACGGTGCTGACGCGATAAAGGTCATCACGGCCCAGAGTCCCGACCTCGTTTTTCTCGATATCCAAATGCCCGAGAAGAACGGCTTTGAGGTGATCAAGTCCTTAAACAGCAAAAAGCTTCCGACGATCATCTTTGTCACGGCTTACGATCAGTATGCGTTGCAGGCGTTCGACGTGCACGCGATCGATTACCTGCTAAAACCCTTCAACCGTGAACGGATCAAGCGTGCCGTGGCACATGCCCGCGAACACATCGAGAGCAAGCGGATCGGGAATCTCGACGAACGGCTCAACTCACTTATCGCCGACCTTCGCGGTGGGAAGAAGTATCTCGAACGGATGGTCGTCAAAGCAGTCGGCCGTGTTTTTTTCCTCAAGATCGACGAGATTGATTGGATCGAGGCTGCGGGCAATTACGTCAAGCTGCATGTGGGCCGCGACGGACACATGGTCCGCGAAACGATGAACGGCATCGAGGCCAAGCTTGATCCTTCAAAGTTTCTCCGCATTCATCGCTCGACCGTGGTCAACATCGACCGTATCAAGGAGCTTCACCCGATGTTCAGCGGCGACTATGCAGTGATCCTCCGAAATGGTACCGAGCTCGCACTCAGCCGCAATTATCGCGAGCGATTTACGGAGCTGTTCGAGAACCAAAACTGAGTAGTGGCAAATGATAAGTGGTAAGTGAAGAGCGTGGCCACGTTCCCCACTTACCACTAGTTCCGTCTCGTCCCAAACTACTGCCGTTCATCACAATTCTCAGCTCGATCGGCGTGATCGTGACTACTATTACCATACGGTCAATACCCGGCCTGGAGAACTTATGTCACGAACGCAAAAGATCAAGGCTCTGACGATGCTCGTCTTTGGATTCATCATCGTCTTCAAGAACTACGTCATCGTCATCGGGCAGAGTTCGAAACCCGTTCTGGTCACCTTGAATAAGGCCGACAACACACTTGCGATTATCGATCCGATGGACATGAAACTCGTGGCAAAGGTTGCGACGGGCGACGGTCCCCATGAAGTGGTTCTTTCGGCTGACGGGAAAACTGCGTATGTCGCAAACTACGGTGCGCAGCAACCGGGCTCGACGATCTCCGTCGTCGATGTCGCAACGGCGAAGGAACTCCGCCGCGTCGACCTTGCTCCGCTGATGCGCCCTCACGGACTGCAGATGATCGGCGGCAAACTGTATTTCACCGCTGAAACAAATCGGGTAATTGCTCGCTACGATCCGGCTGCAAACAAAGTCGATTGGTTAATGGGGACCGGGCAGAACGGTTCGCACATGGTCGTCGGATCGGCGGATCAGAAACGTTTCTACACGGCGAATATCGGATCGGACTCGGTGACATCGTTCGAGTTTGAGAGCGCGCCTCCGGCAAGGTCAAAGGTCACGCATGTACCGATCGGGAAACAGCCCGAAGCCATCGACCTTTCTCCCGATGGCAAAGAGATCTGGGCCGGCCTTAATGTTGGAGACGCGATCGATGTCGTAGACACGGCAACCAATAAATTCAAGGAAAAGATCAGCATTGGCGGCCGGGCGTATCGCGTCAGGTTCACACCCGACGGAAAATTGGTGGTTAATACAATGTTCGCCACGAAGGAGATCTTAGTAATCGACGCCGCCACGCGCAAAGAAACGAAACGGATCAAGCTCGACAGCGCACCGATGGGCATCGCCTTCTCAGCCAACGGCAGGATCGCGTTCGTATCGGTGGTTGATCCCGACTCAGTGTTGAAGATCGATCTACAAACCGGACAAGTGCTTGGTCGTGTCGATACCGGAAAGGGACCGGATGG
>JBKJOR010000477.1:0-18243 GCA_046595575.1 Pyrinomonadaceae bacterium
CGATCGTTTATCTCGTAGACTCGGCCGGCGTAAATCTGCCGTATCAGGGCGGGGTCTTCCCGGGACAGTACGGTGCGGCCCGCATCTTCTACTACAACTCGATCATGCGTCGCTATCTGAAAGTCCCGCAGATCTCGGCAGTGATGGGAATGTGCGTTGCAGGCGGAGCATATCTGCCCGCCTTATCGGATGTGATCCTGATGGTCGAGGGCACTTCGTTCATGGGATTGGGCGGAGCCAACCTCGTAAAAGGCGCGACCGGCCAAACTATCGACAACGAAACCCTCGGCGGTGCAATGACCCACAACGCCATCTCCGGCGTCGCCCATTACCGAACGAAAAACGAGAAAGAATGTCTCGAGAAGATCCGTGATCTCGTGCTTGAATTGCCGAGCCCGGAAAGATCTCGAGTGTCGATCACGCCTGGCTCCCCTCCTTCCGAAGGAGGGGTGGCAGCGGCTTCCGCTGACGGGGTGGTTCTTTCCGCCGATACATCGAAGAACCGCGAGATAAATTCTGAGCATCTGCTGTACGACCTCCTCCCCGACGATCACAAAGCACCGTATGATATGAGAAAAGTCCTCGCTACTTTCCTCGACGGAGACATCGACGAATTTCAGGCCGACTACGCCAAAGAAATGATCTGCGGCACCGCACGCATCGGCGGCATCCTCGTCGGTGTCATCGCAAACTCGCGCGGCATGACACGACCGGCTGCCAGTCCGTCGGATAAACCGAAGCCTCCCCGCTTCGGCGGAATCGTCTACACCGAGTCGGCCGAGAAGACCGCATACTTCATCGAGAACTGCGACCGGCATTCAACGCCACTTTTGTTCGTCCAGGATGTCTCAGGTTTCATGATCGGAGCCGAAGCGGAACATGCAGGCATCATCCGCGCCGGTGCAAGATTCGTCGAAGCGATGGCGACCGCGAAGGTTCCGAAGATCGTCCTCACCATTAACCACGCATCGGGTGCAGGTTACTACGCGATGGCCGGACAAGGGTTCGATCCCGACTTCATCTTCTCACTCCCAACCGGCCGCATGGGCGTAATGGAAGGCGACTCCGCCGTCCAGGCGATCTTCGGAACACAACTAGAAAAACTAAAAGCCGCCGGCGAGTCACCATCCGGCGATCTCGTCGCCGAGATGGATAAAGTCCGCGAAACCTACGACCGCGAGCTCGACGCCAAACACGCCGCCGCCCGCGGATTGCTTGATGCGATCGTCACTCCGGAGAATCTCCGCGAAGCGCTGATACTTGCTCTGCAGACTTGTCTGAATACATCGACGCCGCACATCGGTGCGTTTGTATTACCGCGCGACAGCAATTGATCAGACGAGAGCGAGCAGCTCGATCTTCACGCCGACCTCGTCGCGCCGGCGTCGTGGTCGGTCAACGCGATTTGTGTTCGAGCTAATGAGCGTTAACTCTCCGGTCGTTTATCGAGCATCCCAAACGCCGGTCGCAGCAGTCTCTCTCGCATAATCAGCAAACCGTCGAGGCTCCCGTCCAAGTACCGAACTGATATCGCTCGAATCGGAGGCGGCGGTTCCTTCGCGGAAGTAGCGATCAAGGTCGAGCAGGCGATCGGCGAGGATTTCGGGCATTCCCATTCCCAGCATTGCACCTTTTAGATCGGCCGGCGGCAGGTTGATGTGACTGATCGTCCGACCGAGGACGTCTGAAAGCCGGGCCGCCATCTCGTCATATGAAAACGCCTCCGGGCCATTCAGCGTGTACACCTTTTTTTCGTGGCCGGATTCGGTCAAGGCTTTTACCGCGACGGCGGCGACGTCGCGGACGTCGACGCTGCTGATCTTTCCGTCGCCCGCCGAGCTGTAGATCGCCGACTGGGTTCGGATCGAATCCGACATGTATGTCACGCCGTTCTGCATAAAACTGTTCGGGCTAATGAACGTCCAGTCGAGCCCGCTTGCTTCGATCGCCTTTTCGACCTCGCGATGGATCCGGCCGATTTCATATTCTTCTTTGTCGGCGTACATGACCGATAGTTTGACGATGTATTTGACGCCCGCCGCCAGTGCCGCCTCAACGGCGTAGATTTCCATCTCGACCTGATCTGGCGCGCTTGGCCCGAGCAGAAACAGTTTGTGGCATCCCTCGAAGGCGGCGCGGAGAGTTTCAGGATTGCCGTAGTCGATCAAGGCAGCATCAAGCCCTCTGGCTCGCGCGGATTCAACCTTGCCTATCGAAAAGTAAGCTGCCCGAAAGGGTACCGCAGCAGTTTCCAATTGCCTGACCAATTCGCTGCCGACGGTTCCGCCGGCTCCGGTTACACAGATCATGCGTTTTTCATGCCTCCATTTTTGACGATTCTACCACTCGTGGGTTCAAGCCACCGAGGGCACTGAGGGTAAGTGGTTGCCGGTACCCCGTCTGAATTAACTCGGAGCGCTAAACGGCAAAGTGCGAAAGCCTGCGCGTAAGCAAGGGCGATACACTCAACAATGAGCATATCGACCACGCGAACATTTGCATTTTATGCCGGCGCGGCAGGAAAAACATTTGGTTTACGGCGGTGCAGCACGGTGCCCTACATTGAGCATATCGCCCTTGATTACGCTCGGACATTTGCATGTTATGCCGGCGCCGCACTAAAGACGTTTTGCTTAGGGAAAATCACGAAAGCCAGCGAGACACACGGAGGTCATAGTTCATTCACAATTGCAGGCCGATGTTGCTTTTCAGTAGATTGAGAAAATGGAATTTTCAGTTGAAAAGGCTATCGAGGTCTTGCAAGCGACACCGCAGGCGTTGCAGGCGTTGTTGCGGGATCTTTCCGATGAATGGACCCAGGATCCAGCGTCGCATCCACAAGATACCGGGTGGGAGCCATTCGATGTCATCGGACACTTGATCCACGGTGACCAGACCGATTGGATCCCGCGGGCGAGGATAATCCTAGAGCAGGGCGAGAACCGGACGTTCGTACCGTTCGATCGTTTTGCACAGTTTGAGATATCGAAAGGGAAAACGCTGGGAGATCTACTGAGCGAATTGCGGCAGCTGCGGAGCGAAAGCATAGCTACGCTGCGTGCCTGGAACCTGACCGAAGAACATCTCGATCTCGAAGGCGTTCATCCGGAGCTCGGCGTGGTCACTCTTCGACAGCTTCTCGCTACATGGGTAGTTCATGACCTCAACCATGTACGCCAGATCGCCACGTCAATGGCGACGAAATACGGCGGTGAGGTGGGGCCCTGGAAAGAATATCTGTCGGTTCTCAAACCCGTCGCTGAATGAAATTTACGATCGAAGAATTTCTGGCGATGCTGCTCCTTCCAGGGAATGAGAAATGGATAGACGGCGTCTGGGATGTAGAACCCTATGAGAAGGATGGTGTCAGGCTTGTGTTGTTCGCGCCTCGCGGAGTCGATCATCAAACCTTTCACCAAGAGGATGAGTTGTATTTTATTGTCCGTGGATCGGGGAAGCTTGTGATTGGCGCGGAGTCACATGATTTTGCGCCCGGTGATGCTTTTTTTGTGGGGGCGAAGGTGGCTCATCGTTTTGAGGGATTCACTGAGGATTTTGTTACTTGGCTGTGTTTGTTTGAGCGCTTGTGAAAGGCGGCGGAGCCGCGTCGTGTTCTCAAACTAGCGGAAAAGCATAGCTTTTCCGCACACCGAGGGGCGGAGCCCAAGAGAGCAGTAGTGAGTTGTCAATTTGTATCGGCAGAGCCGAAAGAGGAGTGTAATTTGGCGAGATTCGGTTATTTCGATAGCAGCTCCGCGTAATCGTCTATCGCCGCCTGAATGACTCGGTACGATTCCTCGCGACCGTAGGAGTAAGGTATCTCGCAGACGTTTGGTTGGCCGGGAAGACTCTTGTATGTCAGGAAATAATGTTCGAAGCGTTGGAGGATCCCTTTCGGAAGCTGAGTTATGTCTGTGTACTGCTCGAAAACCTTGTCACCCTTCAGGACGGCGATGATCTTATCGTCGGCTTCATGATCATCAACCAGGCAAAATCCGCCGATAGGCGTCGCCTTCAGAATAATATCGCCACGCGGAATGTGATGCTCGCTGAGGACGAGGATGTCGAGGGGATCTCCGTCTCCGTCATTGATCAATACATTTGTCTGGCTCCGGGCCAAGTCGGCGACCCGACGCGAACAATATGTCCGGGGTATAAAACCGTAGTTGGCGGGAACCACATTTGAGTATTGCTGCGGCCGGTCGATCTTCAAGTATCCCGTCTCTTTGTCGACCTCGTACTTGACCGTGTCGCTCGGAACGATCTCTACGAACACCGTAACTTCGGCCGGTACATTGTCGCCGCTTTCGATACCATGCCAGGGGTGAGCTTTGTCGGTTCGGAACATGCGCCTATTATTTAGGGCGGCAACAGAAATGTCTAATTCGCTGATTCGTGAGATCGTCGGGGCCACAATGATAGTTCGGTTCAACCGGCCCGAGGTTCGTAGTCCGTTGTCGATCGAAGCTCTCGATGCCCTGTCGGAGATAGTCGAAGACGTGGACACTCGCGTGGAAATCCGTTCACTAATTTTTACCGGGGTGAACAATGTATTCGCTTCAGGTGCCGACCTGAAGGAGATCGCGCAGGTTGCAACCAAAGAGGGAGCGCGTGCGTTCGCACGCCGGGGACAGGAGTTGATGGGGCGGATCGCGGGACTGGAATGTGTGACAGTTGCTGCGGTGAACGGACTATGTTTTGGCGGAGCTCTCGACCTCGCACTCGCCTGCAAGCGACGCATCGCGACGTCCGACGCTTTGTTCGCGCATCCGGGAGTTGATCTTGGAATCATCACCGGCTGGAGCGGAACACAAAGATTGCCGCGTCTTATCGGCCAGGCAAAAGCGTTGGAGATGTTCTTTACCGCGAAACGCGTCGACGCCCGCGAGGCATTATCCATCGGCCTGATCGACGCGATCGACGAAGATCCTATCTCACTTGCATTACGCTGATCTCCCGGCCAACATTCAACACTGGATGACATCTAAGAACGACTATCTGATCTACGCCGCGATCGGCATCGTTGCGTTCTTCGCCTTCGCAAACACGCTCGGGCACGATTTCGTTTACGACGATAATCGGCAGATCCTGCGTAATCCGCTTATTCAACGTTCTGAGCTCTACGGTAAGGCTCTGACGTCGGATGTCTGGGCGTTCAAAGGCAGCGACAATATTGCGGCGAGTAATTATTTTCGTCCGACGTTCGTCGGCTGGATGATCGTTAACTGGCGCTTGTTCGGATCATCCCCGTGGGGATGGCACCTTACCAGCGTTCTTCTCCACGTTGCAGTTTGTCTTTTGCTGTTCGCTTTCCTTCTGCGCCTCGGATGTGAAAGGCCAACGGCCGTCGTGATCTCGGTCCTATTCGCGATCCATCCCGTTCACGTGGAGAATGTCGCGTGGATCTCCGGGGCGACGGATACGCTCTTAGGTCTTTTTCTATTGATCTCGCTGATTCTCGCGAAGGCGTACGCCGCTACAGATCGGGCAGCAACGACTTCGGCTCGAGCGGTGACACTTCTAATATTGTCAGTCGGGACATTTCTCCTGGCAGTCGGTTCGAAAGAGATAGCTTTGTTCTGCGTGCCTCTCTACTGGCTTATATTTCGTGATTTCGGTAATGCGGATTCTCGATCCGGATACTCTGCGGTCCAACCAACACTTCTCTATCTTGGAGCCGGCGTCGCGTTCTTTGCTTTGCGCGCGCGGGTGCTGGGCGCTGTTATCCTCCCAGTCGAGGACCAGGTGTCGGGGAGCAGTGCATTTCTTGCCATCCCAAAGGTGTTCGTTTTTTACTTGCGACAGATATTCTTTCCCGCCTGGCTCGGCCCGGCGCACCCTTTGCGGCCGGTCGAGAGTTTTGGTGTCGCTGATATTGTTCTGCCGCTCGCCGTCTCAGCCATCGTTATTGTCGTCCTTTGGCGGATCGCGCGGCACACCGCAATCCAAACCTTCGGCCTCGTATTATTTGCCCTTACGCTCCTTCCGGCATTGAACCTCGCCAACTTCGGAACAGAGCAGCTCGTACACGATCGCTATCTGTACCTGCCGCTGGCAGGCATTTTGATCGTCATCGTCCCGGCGGTCGCGCGGGTCTTTAGTGACAAAAAAATCTCTGCGGCACGCCCCACTTTGGCTACAGCATTCGCGATCGTAGTCTTATTGCTCGGGATCAAGACGATTCTTTATAACCCCGCATGGGATTCTAACGAAACGTTGTGGCGGCACGCAGCGACCATTGATCCCGGTGCGTCGCATGTTTGGCAGCAACTGGGTTCGGCGACAACTAATCCGCAGGAAGCATTGCAAGCATTCGAAAGATCTCTGGAGATAAAGCTCTCGGCCCTTGGTCTTCTCGGCAAGTCCAGGTCGCTGATCGCTCTCGGACGGCTAGACGAGGCGGTCAGTACGGCGCGTGAAGCGATCGCGCTCGATCCGTCCGAGGTTAATGCGTATACGCTTTTCCAGACGTATGAAGCCGAGACCTTTGCACTAGAGAAACTTGGCCGATACGGCGAGGCAGCATCTTCTCTCACGGGGGCGCGCCAGAGGCTGCCGATCTATTACGCCGCACTCAGTGAAAAGCTGGCCGTCGTTCTTTACACCCAAAATCTCAAACAGGAAGCGTTAAGCGAACTGGAATCGTCACGCCTTCGTGCGCGGAGCGAGTATCTTCCCCAGTCGAAAATGGTTTTCCTCAGATTGGGTATGCTGTACGCCGAGCTCGGAAGAAAGGCCGAAGCTAAATCGGCGTTGGAAGAGTTTCTTTCGACGGCGATTAATGTGGAGCCGGGGGACCGTCGTCAGGCGGCTGAACTGTTGCGCCAAGTGTCGGCGAGATAGCGGCTATGGCTTGGGCTCAGTCGATTTTACGTCGACATCGGGTTGCGTGAACTTGTCGTACTCGAAGACGACCTGAACATCCTTCACACTCACGCGCTTTTTCTTATCGATGTCGAATTGAAGATGAGAGATGCGTCGTGGCGTCATGATGCCGAAATCGCTTTTCTGAAACTCAAAACGGTTTTCGGATACCGGGACGCGCGTCACGAAACCGGTCGGCTGGACAGTTAGCACACGATCCTCGCGAGCGACTTGAAATGTTTCGGAATCGATCCAGAACTTTCCGTTCAGGCGTTCATTCACGTCCTTCAAACCGTCCAAGTCTAAATCGTAATTTAGACCTGCTGTTCCTTGGCCACCTTTCCCGATAGTAATGTTTGGTGATGCCTGCGTCTGTCGGTATTCGATAACGTAGACGTCTTTTCCGTCAATGTTGTCCTTTCCCGCGAGAGTGAATTCGAAATTCTTTCGAAGGTTTTCACCTAGGGCGACCGACTGAAACAGCGTCAGATTCGAGATGAACAGTTCCTCGTCATACCGCTGGCTTTCAGTCTCGATCCTTTCCAACTCTTTATTGGATGACTCGACACTTACTAGCTTCTCGAAGAACTCTTGTGCGCGGGCATCAGCGTTGCCCACTCGCTTTCCATCCACTGAATTTACGTTGCGATATTCAACGATCCGATTTGTATCCTTCGAAAGCTGATACACGATAAAAGTAGAACGAACAACACGTCGTTTCTTTACATCGCCGTCCTTGCCATAGATCTCAAAGGTTTTCGTCTCCTCCGATAGCAGATTCTTGAACGCTTCGACGTAAACAGGCGTTTGAGCGGCGGCGCGACGAACGATCTCGTCGACCGAGGGTTGCGTCGGCTGAGCGAGTGTTACGATCGCGGCCAGCAAGACGACAAGAATGGGTGCGGCGACATTTAGTAAAAACCAGTTCAGCATATTAAATCTCGAAAGCTTGATTTACAATTCAAACATAACCTCTAATAGAACGCGAAAGGAAAACTATGAAGGTATCTCTGCTGCAGATCGCACATGCTCGATCCGGTGACAAAGGCGACACGGCGAATGTTGGAATAATCGCTCTCAAGGATGAGTATTATCCGATATTGGTTCGCCAGGTAACCGCGGAGCGCGTGAAGAGCCATTTCGGCGAAATGGTGAAAGGTGAGGTTGAGCGTTTCGAGCTTCCAAATCTCGGAGCTCTGAACTTTCTTTTGCACGGGTCGCTGGGCGGCGGCGGTACGCTGAGCCTCATGACCGATGCACAGGGTAAGACATTTTCGACGGCGCTGTTGCGAATGGATATTGAAGTTTCCGATTCCGAAGCGGCTGTGATCGGAAGGGCTTGAGTTTAGGCGTCCGTTTTTGAGTGCTCGTTGCTGAGGTCGGACGAAAGGGTATCAATCTCCGGAAGACGCTACCGTTTACGCAAGGTCGCTCGCTGCTGACATTTGCAATACAATTACATCTGCTTCATTTCTAATCTTAAAACTGTAAAAAAGGAGCCTCCATGCTCAGATCGTGTACGCGATTGCTCGTTCTCCTATTCATCATTTCGAACGCGTTAGGGCAAAGCCGCCCGTCGGCCATGCTCGGATTCTCATCGGCTAGTGTGCAAGCTCAAACGGCGCTTGAAGCCCGCTTTGACGCGAATGTGCGGGCCGAGAATCTTCGTGATTGGATGAAACAACTTTCCGCTCGTCCGCATCATCTAGGGTCGCCTTATAACAAAGTGAACGCGGACTTCATTGCGGCGCAGTTTCGCTCGTGGGGTTATGAAACGAAACTCGAAGAGTTTCACGTTCTGTTCCCGACGCCGAAAACGCGGATCGTCGAAATGACGGCTCCCGAAAGTTTTAAGTTGAAGCTGCAGGAGAGCCCGTTGAACGAGGACTCGACATCCGGTCAAAGCTCCGAGCAGTTGCCGTCCTACAATGCGTATTCTATCGACGGTGACGTGACGGCTCCCCTGGTTTACGTCAACTACGGTGTGCCGGCTGATTACGATGAGCTCGAACGCCGCGGCATAGACGTGAAAGGAAAGATCGTCATCGCCCGGTACGGCGGGTCGTGGCGAGGTATCAAGCCGAAAGTCGCGGCTGAGCATGGCGCCGTCGGATGCATCATCTATTCTGATCCCCGCAACGATGGCTTTTTTCAAGGGGATGTCTACCCTAAGGGCGCCTTCAAGAACGAGCATGGCGTGCAGCGCGGCTCCGTCATGGACATGCCGCTGCATCCTGGCGATCCGCTGACGAAGGGTATCGGCGCAACCAAGAATGCCCGGCGAATCGATATCAAAGATGCAACGGTGTTGACGAAGATTCCGGTACTCCCGATCTCATACGCAGACGCGTTGCCTTTGCTCAAGAATCTGGACGGAGCTGTTGTGCCTGAATCGTGGCGCGGCGCATTGCCGGTCACCTACCATTTCGGCGGCAGAACCCCGATCGTCCGGATGAAGCTGGAGTTCAATTGGGACATAAAACCGATCTACAACGTCATCGCGAAGATGCCGGGAACCGGGCGAGCCGATCAATGGATCATTCGCGGTAATCATCGTGACGCATGGGTCAACGGCGCAGACGACCCTCTTAGCGGACTCGTTGCAATGATGGAAGAAGCGCGTAGTATCAGCGAACTCGCGAAGAGCGGCTGGAGGCCAAAGCGAACCTTGATCTACGCCGCGTGGGACGCCGAAGAACAGGGGCTGATCGGCTCGACCGAATGGGTTGAACTGCACGCCGACGAGCTGCGTCAAAAGGCGGCAGTTTATATCAATACCGACTCCAATGGCCGAGGGTTTCTCGGCATCGGCGGCTCGCATACGCTTGAGAAATTCATCAATGAGGTGGGCAGGTCCGTGCCCGATCCGCAAACAAAAATGACAGTATTGGAACGGACTCGGGCAAACCAGATTGTGAATGGCTCGCCCGATTTGAGACGTGACGCGATGGAACGCGGCGACCTGCGTATCTACCCGCTGGGATCCGGCTCGGACTTTACGCCGTTTCTGCAGCATTTGGGAATCGCATCGCTTAATATCGGCTTTGGCGGCGAGAACGGCGGAGGTTCATATCACTCCATCTACGATTCGTTCGATCACTACACAAAATACGGGGATCCTGGATTTGCGTACGGCGTCGCACTCGCAAAAGTTTGCGGCCACGCGACGTTGCGGCTCTTGAATGCCGATACAGTTCCGTTCGAATTTTCAAACTTTGCGGATACGGTAAATCAGTACGTGCGAGAAGTGGAGCGGTTGGTCGATACAATGCGTGACGATACTCGGACATTTAACCGATCCGTATCGTCGGGCATGCTCAAGGCGGTTCAGGATCCGACGGAAACATTTATCGTTCCTGCTGAAAGATCTCCGGTTCCGTTTCTGAACTTTGCTCCGCTGCAGAATAGCATCACAAGGCTGAACGAAAGTGTGAAGAACTACGAGGCTGCGGGTACTGCGCGGGCACCGTCGGCAAAGCTTGACGAAGCGCTTTATAAAACGGAGCGAGCTCTGACGCGATCTCAAGGCTTACCTCGTCGTGATTGGTTTCGTCATCAGATCTACGCACCCGGGTTTTACACAGGCTATGGTGTTAAGACTCTGCCTGGGGTCCGCGAAGCGATCGAGCAGCGAGACTGGAAAGAAGCGAGTGAGCAGATACTGATCGTTTCGCAGATCCTCGACGCATTCTCGTTGGAGATAGATAAAGCGGCGCGGCTGTCCAAGTAAGCAACTAATAAAATCCGTAATTACAAAATTAGCGGACAAAACTTTCAACTTGAGTAAATAGTTTTGACTCCAATGGATCAAATTGCGAGCTCCAACTTAGGCACCGACTTTGCGTTTTCCTCAAGCGTTCAGGACGATGTTTGGCATCCGCAGAAGGATTCCAAATCTTATGAGTGGTGGTATTTTGACGCGCTGGCTGACGGCGGTCGCGAGGCGATAATAATTGTCTTTCTCGACAATTTTATCTATTCACCAAGATATAACCGAGAAGGAGCTAGAGGCGAGAAATTTCCGGCCGTCTCGTTTACGTACTTCGCCGATGGGAAACCGATCTATCGATGCGTGAACGAGTTCACTCAGAAAGAGTTTTTTGCCGATCAGGAATCGCCCGAGTGCCGGATCGGTGACTCGTCCTTCAAATTCGAAACGGCGGCCTACGGATCGGGCTATTCGGTTTCGATAAGTGCGAAACTCTCGGGCGACCGTCGGCTGGACGCTCAGTTTGAATGGCTCTCGATCGAGTCAGACTTCTCGAGCGAGCCGTTCTGCTATCGCGAAAGCGCGCATTGCTGGAACATGGTCGCACCGCGATCCGATGTGACCGGGAAGATAAAGGTATCGGACAAGCGTGGGCGGACGCTCGACGTCAAACAGTTTCGCGGCACCGGTTATCACGACCACTGTCTGGATAACCGCTGGCTTGTTAAAACGGTTCGCGATTGGCATTGGGGCCGTGCACATTACTCGGACGCAACGGCGGTGTTTTATCGATATTGCGAGTTGGGTGAACATACCCCCAGCACGAAATTGTTTGTAGTGAAGAATGGCGAGCTGCGTGCTCGGAGTGCGGACTACGATGAGCAAAACTACGTTCGTGACAAGTTTGGGATCCGTTACCCGACACGGTTACGTTTGATCTCGGACGACAACATGCGACTTCGCGTTAAGCCTATAAAAATTATAGATTCGAGCTTTTATTATTTGCGGTTTCTCAGCGAGATCACGCTGACGCTCCGCGACGGCATACCGCGCAAAACAACCGGAATAACTGAATTCCTTGCACCGAAGACATTGAAATATCGCTGGCTGAACTGGCTGAGCGATATGCGGACCGGTAAGAACGGAAAGCCGCCCCGGCTATCGTGATTTACTTCAGCTTAACTGCGGTTCCGTAAGCGAGAACTTCGGTCGAACCCTGTCCGAATTCGGTAGCGTCATACCGCATCGCTATGATCGCGTCTGCATGAACCTCGTGGGCGTGCCTGACCATCCGGTTGAAAGCTTCCATTCTGGCTTCCTCACAAACCACCGTGAACTCTTCAATGTTTCCACCGGCGATGGATTTGATACCTCCGATGAATCCGCGCCCGATGCCGGTCGCTCGCACGACGATCCCGCGAACGACCCCGAGATATTCGCCGATCTCTTTTCCAGTTACGTCATTTCCGGTTGTCACGATCATGCTGAAGTTATAACGCGAATCCTGCGGAAACGCCAAGAGCCGCCTGAAGGCGGTACTGAGTTGTGGTTTGTGATAAAATTTCAGTTTTCTGAAAGAGGTCAGATAGTTCGATTATATGGCACACAATCTTTTTAACACGCGGCAATCGTTCAAGACGGGGACTGGATCCGAGGGCGTCTATTATTCTCTGCCTCAGCTAGAGATCGAAGGCATAGGCAAGATCTCGCGGCTGCCTGTATCGATCCGAATCGTTCTCGAGTCGGTACTCCGAAATTTTGATGGCGGTAAAAAGATCACCGAAGCGAACATCAAGGCTCTCGCATCCTGGGCGGCTGTCTCCGAGCGCAGTGAGGAAATTCCATTTGTTGTTGCTCGGGTCATCTTGCAGGACTTTACTGGCGTGCCGCTGCTCGTCGATCTGGCAGCGATGCGTTCGGCCGTGCAAAGGCTTGGCAAAGACCCGACCGTGATCGAACCGCTCGTCCCGGTCGACCTGGTGATCGACCACTCGATCCAGGTGGACTATGCAGGCAGCGAAGCGGCATACCAGCGAAACACGGAAATGGAATTTCGCCGCAACGAGCAACGCTATCGTTTCTTGAAATGGGGCACGAAGGCGTTCAACGGCTTTAGTGTCGTCCCGCCTGGAATCGGTATCGTCCATCAGGTCAACCTCGAATACCTTGCTAAGGGCGTGTTCGATCGTGAGGGCGTTTACTTTCCCGATTCGCTGGTCGGTACGGATTCGCATACGACGATGATCAACGGGCTCGGGATAGTCGGTTGGGGCGTAGGCGGGATCGAGGCGGAAGCCGGGATGCTTGGTCAGCCGGTATATTTTCTAACGCCGGACGTCGTGGGCGTACATCTGACGGGCGAGTTGCCGCAAGGGGCTACCGCGACCGATCTCGTCCTGCGAATTACGGAAATGCTCCGAAAGGCGAACGTCGTCGGAAAATTTGTAGAGTTCTTTGGCGAAGGTGCTGCGGCGCTTAATGCTACCGACCGAGCGACGATCGCGAATATGGCTCCGGAATACGGAGCGACGATGGGCTTTTTCGGAACCGACGAAAAGACGCTCGATTATTTTACAAACACGGGTAGAAGTGCCGAACAGGTCGAGACGATCCGGAATTACTACACGGCGCAGGGAATGTTTGGAATACCGCGAGAAGGCGAGGTAGATTACTCAACCGTTATCGATCTCAGCCTCGAAACAATTAATCCCTCGGTGGCTGGACCGAAACGTCCCCAGGACCGCATTGATCTCTCGAACCTGGACGACCGATTCATCGAGTTATTCAGTCAGTCGATCGCCGACGGCGGTTATGGCAAGAAGGCCGAGGATCTTGAGAAACGTTATATGACGACGATCGGTTCGTCAGCAGCCGCGGCAGTCGGTGGAGGAGCGCAGAGTTCGTCGTCGATTCCCGAATCGATTCATAATTCCACGACACCTGATAATACAAACGTTTTGACGGAGATCGAGATGATGAATAATCGCCCGACTCCAAACCGAGTCGTGGTCGGTGAAGGCGATTCGCCGTCTCTGACAACGACGATCGGGCATGGCGATGTAAAGATCGCGGTCATCACTTCGTGTACCAACACGTCGAACCCGGCTGTGATGATCGCTGCAGGTATCGTGGCGAAAAAGGCTGTCGAAAAAGGAATGAAGGTTCCTCCGTATGTGAAAACGTCACTTGCACCCGGGTCGGGGGTAGTTACCGAGTATCTCGAGCGAACCGGGCTGCAGGAATATCTCGACGCGATCGGGTTTAACCTCGTCGGATACGGCTGTACGACATGTATCGGCAACTCGGGACCGCTCGACGCGGCGATCGAAGAAGAGATCGTCGAGAACGATATCATCGCCGCTTCGGTACTCTCGGGAAACCGAAACTTCGAAGCTCGGGTCCATCAGAACCTCAAGGCAAATTTTCTGATGTCGCCGCCCCTTGTAGTTGCCTACGCTCTGGCAGGAACGGTGATAAAGGATGTCTATCTTCACCCGATAGGCCAGGACCGCGATGGGAACGACGTTTTTCTAAAAGATATTTGGGCGTCGCTCGACGAGGTCAAGGAACTGCTCCAGACCGCGTTCGATCCGGAAACTTACCGTCGCCTCTATAGCGAGTTCGCTGAGAAGAATCCGCTTTGGAACGATATTGAGTCGAGCACGGGACAGCTTTACGAATGGGACGCAAACTCTACCTATATCCAAGAGCCACCATATTTCGAAGAGTTTTCTATGGAAACGGGGAGTTTTTCGGACTTTCATTCCGCAAGAGCGTTGGCGGTATTTGGTGATTCCGTTACGACCGACCATATCTCACCCGCGGGTGCGATAAAGGCGAACTCACCGGCCGGGCTTTTCCTGCAGCAGCAGGGTGTCGAGCCGCAGGATTTTAATTCTTACGGATCGCGTCGCGGTAATGACCGCGTGATGCTGCGAGGAACATTCGCCAATGTCCGTATCAAGAATTTGCTGGTCTCGCCCGTAGAGGGGGGCTTTACCAAGCATCAGCCCGACGGTGAAGAGCTTTCGATATACGATGCGGCGATGAAGTATAAGGACGAAGGGACGCCTCTGATGATCTTTGCAGGACTTGAATACGGTACCGGCAGTTCACGTGACTGGGCCGCAAAGGGAACGCTATTGATGGGCGTAAAGGCGGTTATAGCGCAGTCCTTTGAGCGGATTCATCGATCCAATCTAGTAGGAATGGGTGTTTTGGCTCTTCAGTTCAAAGACGGGCAGTCAGCGACTTCCCTCGGCCTCGACGGATCGGAAACGTTCGATCTTGTTGGCCTCGAATCGGGTCCGGTACGACCGAGGCAGGAAATTACGCTTCGTATCAATCGGGCAGACGGGACACGAGAGGAGACGAGCCTTATCCTCAGGATCGACACCCCGATCGAGCTTGAATATTACAAGGGCGGCGGTATTTTACCGTATGTTCTTAGGCAATTGATCGCCGCGTAGCATCCAAAACTTTGTCTGACGCGAATAATAAACGATAGGCTGGAATTGATTGCCAAACGACTGCCCCTGCAAAAAAAGCCTTTGCAAGCCGTCAAAAAAATAGTAAATTAAGCCGAAATACAACACCTCTAGCCCGTGACCGTAGTTTTTCAGGAGTAGATTTGTAATGAAAAGAGTTATTTCCGTAATTATATTATCCGTTTTGGTATCGTCGTCGGTTACTCCGGTAGTCGCCCAGAAAGGCGCTCGGATGCCAGTTGGTGGGAAGCAGAAGCTTCAAAAACCCGAGTTAGCCGCCGCTCCAACTGCGACCCGTTTTGCGAGCTCGTCAGCCTACACCGATGGGAATGGAGTATTCCTCGACTGGAATATGGAGGCTGAAATCGGGAATATCGGATTCAATGTTTACCGAGTCGGAAAGCGTGGATCGGAACTCCTGACTGTCTCGAAAATGGTTGCTGGGGCAGCATCGCATGCACGGGAAGTTCCGGCATATGGTAAGTCGTACAGCTTTTTCGACAGGAACGGCAGCGGCAGCGACGTATATTTGGTGGAAACCATTTCGCTAAACGGGTTGACCATTACTACTCCTGAAATGTATCCGCAGTATGTTTCGGACCTCGAAAGTGTGAACGGCAAAGGCTCCGCCGAACTGGCAGCCGAGAGTGAACCAAATTCATCGCCTCTCGAAAGCAGCGTGCTGACATTTACGAAAGAGATCGCGAGCGAGATGAACCAGACTCAGCTCGCTCCGGATCCCGTTACGCATCGCTCGGTGATCTCACAGACCGGTGTGGTACGGATCGGTGTTAAGGCCGAGGGCCTGTACCGCGTCTCGCGGGCACAGCTCGAGGCGGCTGGTTTTAACGTGAGCGGCGATTCGAGCCTTTGGCAGTTGTATATCGAGGGCGTCGAGCAGGCGATCATCGTTGGTGCGAATGGCGATTACATAGAGTTTTATGGAAAGGGAACCGACACTCCCGAAACCGATATCCGGCAGTACTTCTTGGCAAATGGAACCACCGCTGGCAAGCGCATACTTACACGAGTCGCTCACACTAACACGAGCACGGTTGTCGATCCGAACTATCTGCAGACGTTCGTGAAAAAAGAACGAACTAATTACATCGACGACATCGATAACGGAGCGCTCGAGAACTATTTTGGTAGGGGCGTCGGTGCATCCCAGTCAACGTTGAACTTCAGCCTGTCGGGTGTTGATTTTAGTAACGCAAATTCCGGCTTACATCTCCGTTTCCAGGGCTACTCCAATGGTGCCCACCTGATCGAGGTTGTTCTGAACGACCAATTGCTCGCACCGGTTCCCGGGCCGTCGGGCGAAGCCTCCTTTGCTGCCGACTATACGATCCCGACATCATTCCTTCGTGAAGGAGCCAACGCGATCAAGTTTAAGGCGATAGGCTCGACTGGTGATTTTGTCTTTTTCGATTCGGTTAGTGTCGACTTCAGCCGAAAATATCTCGCAGACCAAAACACACTGCCGTTCTACACCGATAACTATCGAGTCGCGAAACTCGACGGTTTTACCTCGGCTAATGTCCGGGTTTTTGACCTTACTTACGATTCGTCGCCTGTCTTAATGACGAACCTGCAATTTCAGCAGAACGGAGCGACTTTCGGTGTCAACATGCCCGCTGCGCGAGGAAGGTCGTTTTACGCAGTAAATGATTCAGCAATTCTTTCAGCATTCTCAGTCACACCGAATAACCCCGAACTGGTCGGTATTCCGACTAACGGAGCAGACTTGGTGATTATTTCCCACAAGGATTTTCTGTTACAAGCCGAGGCGTGGGCGAATTATCGCCGAGGTCCGGGGCAGAACTTTACGGTAAAGGTGATCGAGGTCACCGAGCTCTTCGACGAATTCAACTATGGTGCACTCAGTTCGAACGCGATACAGAGCTTTTTGCAATACACGGTGCAAAACTGGCAGAACGCTCCCGAGTATGCACTTTTGATCGGGGATGCTTCGGTCGATTCGAGGAACTATGAGAATCAAGGCTATTGGAATCTCGTTCCCTCGAAGTTGGTCGGTGGTGTTTTCAGTGAAACGGCCAGCGACGAGGCAATTGCCGATTTCGATGACGACGGTCTCTCAGAGATCGCCATCGGTCGTATTGCGACGCGTACCGCTGCCCCAATTACGACGGTCCTTAACAAGGTCATACAATGGGAAACGTACTTAACGCCGCTGGATCGGGGGGCCCTCTTTGCCTACGATTACAACATGGGCTATGACTTTGACGGGATGAGTTTGCGGATGCGGAATCAGCTCCCTGCATCGATGCCGGCCACGCTTGTATTCCGCGGTGAGCCGAATGCGAATACCAACCTGCACAATGGAATGAATGCAGGGAAGTACATTGTTAATTACTCGGGTCACGGCACTACTGGCTCATGGGGCGGAAATCCAGTGTTCTTTAACATTTTTTCAGTTGGCAATCTGGTGGACGATCAGAACAGTCCGGCGGTGTACACGATGCTTACGTGTTTGAATGGAGGCTACCACTATCTCTACAGTGAGAGTTTTGCCGAAGTGCTTACTAAGTCTAATAACCGCGGAGCTGTCGCAGCATGGGCCTCAACTGGCGAAACGCTGCCCAATATCCAGGAAAGGATGGCGCTACGCTTCTACTCCAAGATCGGCGAGGGAACTATTCCACGCCTCGGAGATCTCATCAAGGATGCCAAGTCGGTGCTCACGCTCCAGGATGGCGGGGCCGATGTGCGTCGCACATGGTCACTGATCGGTGATCCGATGCTGAAAATGAGGTAATACCTAGGATAAAATGACGTAACTGAAAAAGGCGTGCCCAACGGCACGCCTTTTTCATCTGGTACTCGCGACGGAATTTGAACCTGCGACCTCTTATTTCGGAAAAGTGCTCGCCCTCCGGAGGGGTCGCTCTAAAGCAAAGCTTACCCGGGCAATTCAAATCTGAGCAGGTACGCGGTAGTTTTGTTATCCGCAGCGTTCAAGAGTCGCACGCTGACCGCGCTTAAGAACGAACTTACCAAGATTCCGATTCAGCTCGGGCAAGAGAACCTCGATTTCTAGTTTGTCGCCATTACGCACGCCTTCATATCGGGCCTGGCGTGGTTTCGGATCGGGACCACCCGGCTCTCGGGGACCACCACTACCGAATACATGAGTGCCTCGCGCGAGGAACTTTCCCCGCG
>JBKJOR010000025.1:0-25164 GCA_046595575.1 Pyrinomonadaceae bacterium
GTTGTACAGGTGGTCAACGTTTGGTACCAGCCGCATCGCTGTCGTTCACACCTTCCACGGCCACGTCTTTCATAGCTACTACGGTAGGCTGAAGACAAGCATTTTTATCGCGATCGAAAAGCTGCTCGCGCGACTTGCGACGGACAAGATCGTCGTAATATCGGCACAGCAGTTTCAGGAGATTCATGAGCGTTTCGGGATTGGCCGGCGGGAGCAGTTCGAGATCATTCCGCTCGGGATCGACGTGGACGTGTTTGCCGACTCCGCGTCCAAGGCAAAGCTTCTTTCTACCGAGCTTGGTACGAATACCGGTGAACTGATCGTCGGCTTTGTCGGCCGGCTTACGGAAATAAAAGACATTTCGTTGTATCTAAATGTTGCGGCCCAGATTCGAGACAGTGCTGGTGCGGACCAGCCCGCGATGCGATTCGTGATCGCCGGTGACGGCCATCTTCGAAAATCGCTAGAGCTACAGGCCGCCCATCTCGGACTGGGTGAGTCGATCGTCTTTCTCGGAAACCGTTCGGATGCCGAAGCCGTCTACGCAGGCGTTGATATCGTCGCTCTCACTTCGTTGAATGAAGGGACCCCGCTTTCGCTGATCGAGGGTATGGCGGCGGGAAGGCCCGTAATATCGACGATGGTGGGGGGAGTTCGGGATCTGCTGGGCAACATTGATGAAGTAAAAGACGGCTTCAATGTATGCGAACGCGGCATCGGGGTCGATAGCCGTTCACCCGACGATTTCAAAAAAGGGTTGATTTATTTGGCGAAAAATGAAAAATTACGAAAAAGACTAGGTGATTCAGGGCGGTCGTTCGTACGAGCAGAGTATGCTAAGGAACGTCTAGTTCAGGATATAAGACAGCTTTATCGTAGCTTAGCAACCGAAGAATAGACCTCGTTTATGGAGCAAATTCTCGCAAATCCGCTCGCTGCGGGCGGCATCAGCCTCGTGCTGGCCGCCGCGCTTACCTACGCGGTACGCGAGATTTCGCATCGGAAAGGGTTTGTCGCCAAACCAAAATCCGATCGCTGGCATAAGCGACCGACCGCCATGATGGGCGGCGTGGCGATCTTTGCGGCGACCCTCCTTGGCTACACCATATTTGTTCCAAAGACGCCCGAATCGCTGATCGTGATCGGAGCAAGTTCATTTCTCTTCCTTGTCGGGCTCCTCGACGACGTTCTCAATATCAAGCCCTATCAGAAATTGGTCGGCCAGCTCATCGGGGCAGTTATGATAGTCGGCCTCGGACCGAGGCTGCCCCTTACCGGTTATGAGATCGTCGATATCTGGATAACAGTTTTCTGGTTGATCGGGATTACGAACGCGATCAATCTACTCGACAACATGGACGGATTGGCCGCCGGTATTTCCGCTATAGCTGCCATCTCACTCGCTGTCGGCTTTGCGTTGAACGGTCAGGTGAACGAGCTTCTGCTTGTTGCGGTATTTATTGGAGCGCTGCTCGGCTTTTTGATCTTTAATTTCAATCCTGCATCGATCTTCATGGGCGATTGCGGGTCGATGTTTGTCGGATTTCTGTTGGCAAGCTCGGTTCTTATCGGACAAGCCGGCGGCAGATCGCGCGGGATCTTTTCGATCCTTGCGGTGCCGGTCCTTATCCTCTTCGTTCCGATCTTCGACACAACTCTCGTCACGGTCATTCGAAAGCTCTGGGGTAAAAAAGCGTCTCAGGGCGGACGAGATCATACGTCACATCGCTTGGTTGCCTTAGGCCTGTCCGAGCGTTGGGCCGTTTTGATGATCTACGCTTTTGCCGTGCTAGCTGGATTGTTATCGCTCGTCGTTTCTCAAATGGGAACGCTGCAGAGCTTTGCTTTGATCGGGATCTTTACCGCGACACTGGCGATCATCGGAGTCTATCTTTCAAAAGTTAAGGTCTATGACGAGAACGAAGAAGAACTCGCCACGCGAAACAACGCCGTCTTTGCGTTTATCATAAACGTCTCTTACAAGCGGCGGGTCTTCGAAGTTTTCCTCGATGTATTTTTGATCTCTTTCTCATACTATGCCGCCTATATCCTTCTGTTCGGGCCTTTCGAAAGCGGCGGCAATTGGGAACTGTTCATCGGCACCGCACCGCTGCTGGTTATCCTCAAGCTATTTGCGTTCCTTGCATCCGGCGTTTATCGCGGTATCTGGCGATACACTAGCGTGGGTGACTTCATCACGTTTGCCAAGAGCGTGATCATCGGTTCAGTGATCAGCGTTGTCGCGGTACTTCTCCTGTATCGGTTTCAGAATTTTTCGCGAGCCGTGTTTGTCGTCGACGGTCTTATCTTGCTGCTGCTGCTTGTGGGAAGCCGAATGGCATTTCGCCTCATTAGGGAGTTTCTGCCGAATGCATCGAAGGCCGACGGGCGGCGCGTGTTGATCTACGGTGCCGGTGACGGGGGCGAGATGGTCCTGCGAGAACTTAGAAATAACGGAAGCTGGAATTACGAGCCGGTCGGCTTTCTCGACGATGACCCACTCAAGAAGGGCAAAGTTATAAATGGTCTGCAGGTTTACGACGCAAACGGATCGCTAGTAAAAGTATGCCGCGATAAGGCGATACAGGAGATTCTTATTTCTTCGCAAAAGATATCCGACGAGGTGCTAGACGGGCTGCGTGAAGTGTGTCGCGATAGTGACATACTTCTAAAACGCGCTCAGATGAAGATCGAACCGTTTGATTTTGAGTAGCCAGTCCGCGTGCCTAAAAAATCCATAAAAATCGATACCGCTTGGAAAAAGGCAGTGGTGGCCGCCGCCGCTGCCATTCTCGGCACGTCTGCCTGGTTTGTCGCGAAGTGGTGCATCGCAAGCTCAGCCCTTGAGCGTGCGGACAACACCGAACTTGCCGTCTATCTGACGCGGCTGGCGCCCGACGATCCGCGTACGCACTACGTTGCTGCCGTGTTATTCGAGAAAAACTTCGATTCAGCAGACTTCGAAAAAGCCATTATCGAATACGAAATAGCCGCCGGCCTTTCACCTGAGAATTACATTTTGTGGCTTGATGTCGGTCGTGCACGTGAACGGAGCGGCGAGCCGGAATCCGCCGAGCGCGCATTCCGCCGAGCGCTTTCGCTGGCGCCAAATTACGCACGTGTACAGTGGATGGTCGGGAACGCACTCTTGCGTCAGGGCCGAGTGGAAGAGGCGTTCGGCCATATCGGAAAAGCTGTCGCAGGCGATAACGCTTTTGCGGTTCCTGCGGCCAACTCGGCGTGGCAGTTCTTTGACGGTGACGTCACCGCGATCCGGCGTGCGACGGGTAATTCGATCGCATTCGACGGAGCCCTGGCCGCACTGCTGGCACGCGAAAAACGATTTGACGAGTCCGTGGCGATTTGGGATTCGCTTCCCGTCGTCGAGAAAAAATTGTCGCTGAAGGAAACTGGAAACAGGCTTCTTGGGAAACTACTCGAGGCCAAGAAATTTAGGCATGCGGCTCGTGTAACCGCGAGTCTTGCAGATGGAGTGGAGACACCCGGGATAGTCACTAACGGCGGATTCGAGTCGGCAGTCAAGCCCGACGGAGCGGGTCAGTTCGAGTGGCAGATAGCATCCGGACCACAGCCGCAGATCGTTCTCAACAATACTCAGAAGCATGGAGGCAACAACAGCCTTCTCCTGATCTTCAATTCGACGGACGGGAAAGACTTTCGCTCGATCTCGCAGACCGTAGCACTCGAACCGGGGAAGGATCACGAGCTTACTCTGTTCTACCGGTCGGATCTTAAGACGGGTGCCTCATTCAAATGGGAGGTCGTCGACGCTGCGGACGGTAAAGCGATCGCAATGAGTGAACCGATCGCAGTGAAAGCCGACTGGTCACCGCTGACGGTAAAATTTAGGACGGGTCCGGAGACCGACGGAGTGATCCTTCGGCTGACCCGTGAAAACTGCACGGCAGTTTGCTCCATCACCGGAAGCCTCTGGTTCGACGACTTCACAATTCGGAGCGCACCGTAATGACCAAAGCCGATACAAGCAGCGAACCGGTTGCCCCGGATTCCCGTACGCGATCGGTCATCGCTTTCGTGCTATGTGCGATCCCAATGGTTTCGACCGTCGCCTATGGTGCGGTCGATTCACTCGCGGTGGGCATATTGTTCGTGGTCATGGCCGTGGTCGGACTATTATGGCTCGCGGATTCGTGGCGGGAAGGCGAGTTTCATTTCAGTACGAGTGCTTTGCAGATTCCGCTGTTCGGCCTTATCGCGATCGCCCTCGTGCAGCTGCTGCCGGTCGGCGGCAGCGACGAGGTGGCTGCATTGCTCGACGTTCCTGCAGCGCGATCGCTTTCGCTCGACCCGTACGCGACCCGGTTTTTTCTGATTCATCTGATCGTCTACTTTCTTTTCTTTGCGGCCGCTCTCGCCCACATTCGGGGTGCGTCCAAGGTTAAAGCGATCGCCGCGGCGATCGTAGCGTTCGGCACTCTCATCGCGTTCTTTGGAATTTTGCAGCGGCTTTCCATGCCTGAGTCCATCTACGGCCTGCGCCCGACTCCGCAGGCGATACCGTTTGGACCATTTGTAAACCAGCATCATTTCGCTGCGTTGATGCTGATGACATCCGGCATCGCTCTCGGCGTTCTGTTTGGCAGCGGCGTCGGGCGCGAGCGAAAACTTATGGTCGGGCTTGCGGCCGGGATCATGGGTATGGCCATCGTCTTTACGGGTTCGCGAGGTGGGCTGATCGGTTATCTCTGTGTAGTTTCGTTCGCGGCCGCCGCGAGCTTTGTCCGCGGTCGCGGAAAGCGTCGCGAGGAGCAGGACGCCGGCGATAACTCGAAACGAAATCTATTGGTCATCGTTGCCGCAACCGGTCTCGTCGTTCTGGTGCTAGGCAGCGTGCTTATGCTTGGCGGCCAGGACTCGCTGTTTCGGGGCATCGGTTTGCAATACGGACAGACCGACGTGACAAGCGGCAGGCTGCATTTCTGGAGTATCGCGTGGAAGATCTTCCTCGAGCATCCATTGATCGGCGCCGGCTTCGATGCTTTCGGCGTAGCTTTCACCCGCTTCGACACATGGAACGGATTCTTCCGGGTCGAACGGGCGCACAACGACTACCTTCAGATGCTGGCTGACGGCGGGATACTCGGCTTAGCCTGCGTCGTCGCTTTCGTCGTGATCTTTCTTAAAAATGGAATTTCGGCGATCAGTAACAGGAAGGATAAACTGCTGCGGAGCATTACGACCGGAGCGTTTGCAGGATGTATGGGAATCCTGGTCCACAGCTTTTTCGATTTCCCACTGCGAACGCCAGCTAACGCGTTCTTCTTTTTGCTGCTTATAGTACTCATGGTCGGAGCCGATCGGATCAACCACAAGTCCCGCACAGATTAGCGAACCGTCACGACGAGGTCTCTCTTACCGCACGGTGCGAAGAATGCGACCTGGTAAACTCCAAGCGCCGTGCTCGTCGATCTGATCACAAAAAAACGTCGGTCCGGTACACCGCCGATCTCGGGTTCGAGAACAACTTCGACGTCCTTCGGGCTGCTCGAGACGGCCGCAAGACTCTTGATATCGCCCGGCCCTTCCAGATTTACAAGGATCCCTACACTGCCGCCGCCATTTATCAAAGACACGGTTTCCTGGCTTAGGCCGACCCGGCACGGCGGAGGCTCATCCACCTTCACGTCCTGTCCGTCGATAACACGGGGGCGATCGACTCCCGACGAAACCGTAGGCCTGGGTGCCTCGCCTTTTTGATCCAGGGTCGCGTTCTTTTTCTCGGAAATGATCCTGGCGGATCGGCTGCTTGGGATCGTGATAATGATCGGTTCGAAAAGCGGTTTGGCCGCGCCGGTTCTATCGCTCGCTGATCCGGCTCTGGCCTTTTCGGCGGCGGTAGTTTTCTCCGCTGACCCGGTTACGGCAACGTCGGTCTGCTTCGGATCAGGCTGATCGACAGGTTTGTCAGCAACGGGCAAGTTTTGCGGCTCTTCCTTTGGCTCCGGTTGAGACACGCGTGGTGCCTCGATCACCGGTGTGACTATAACGTCCTTGTCCGGCGGCGGCAAAACTTCTGCCGGGCGAGGGTCGACGGTAGTTTCCGAGATCGGCTTCATGGGTTCGGGCTTCACATCCACCGTCGTTGGCTCGCCGGTAGTTCGCGGCGGCTGAATCACTTCGTTCGCCGTCACCGGTCCGGAAACTTCAGGCGTCACCGCCGGAGACACCGGTTGCGATTGCGGCATTGCCGCAACCCGCCCGGCGCCGATCTTTGCTTCAAGGCCGTCCGTGTTTCCGTTGATCTTTCGATAGAGCGATTCGACGACCGCATATTTCCCGAAGTCAGGCTTATCCGTTTTATAACTTTCGATGTACGCCTGCAGGGCCTCTGCATCCTTGCCTTCAGATTCTAAAGCGGCCCCAAGGCGCCACATGCTGGATCGCCACCAAGAGCTCTTATCAGGCATCACGCTTATCGATCGGCGCAGCCGGATAATGGCGTCGGGAAAGTTGCCTTGTTGATAGAGTGCCCATCCGGTCAGCTCTTCGATCTGTCCGCGCAGTATGGCTGAGAGAGTTTGCCGCGGCACTTCAGGCACGAGCAGAAACTCATTCTTCCGAAATGCCGCAAGACGGCTTTCGTATAGTTCGCTCGCCATCACGGCCGCTCCCGGATCCGGTACGTCTAGGGCCGCGTCGGTATTACCTGTCGCGGCTCTCGTTAGTTCAAGCGCTTTGCCAACCGCGGTACGTTTTTGCAGTAAGCGACCCGCCGCGTAAATCTGCCGGTGCACCTTCATCTTGTCGGTGCCTTTCACAAATGCATCGACCGCGGCCGCGACCGCTGACTCATTCACCGACGCGGCCGCCAATTTGTGGTCGAGTTCCAGTAGCGCCCTGAGCGTCTCCGATGCCTCAACCGTGTCGGCCGCGACCGGTGTAAAAATACTCGCCTTTCTCTCGTATGCGACAAGCTCGGCAAGAGTTTTTTCCACGTGAGCTACGCGGCCGCCGAGATACGTCTTCACGCCGCCATCCGTAACCGTGAACTGTTTTGCCAAGTCTTCGACCGCGTCACGGTAAAATCCCGCCTGCATTCGCGCCGATGCGAGTTCGTATTCGAGCGTCGGAAAATTACCATGCGAACGTGCACGCACCAGCACCTGTTCGGCAGCCACTGGTTTACCGCTTGCCATCAGCCCACGTCCAAGCGCGATGTGCGACCAGACGTAGCGCGGCTCGATAGCAAGTGCCCTTTCCGCCAATTCAACAGCCTTCTCACCGATCCCCCGCGACGCGTACCAATATGCCGCCCCGGCGAGCAGGATAAAATTCGAAGGAGCCTTTTCGAGAGCCGCCGCTAGCTCGGCTTCGGCTTCCACTCGTTTCCCGGTGTCGAAAAGCGCCAGAACGAGGCCCGTGCGAGCGGGGACATCTGCCTCATTCTTCGCCAGCAATTCACGATAGAGGGTGGCTGCTTCGTCAGATTTTCCGAGTGCTCGCTTCATTTCGGCAAGGCCGCGCCGCGAGGACGACGAACCCGGCTCGAGCTCTAAAGCTTTAGCGTACGCGTTCGCAGCCGCGTCCATATCAAAATTGATTCGCTGAGCAAGTGCCAGAGTTCGGTACACTGCCGCGGATGCCGGGTCCTTCGCGGCGGCCTTCACCGCAACACGCATCGCTTCGGCGCCATTCTCGATATTCAGGTAAAAGTTTGCGAGCTCGAGCAAGTGAGCGGAGTTGTTCTCCACCTTTGACTCGATAAGACTGGCGATCTCAAATGCTGCCGGACGCTGTCCATATCGAAAAAGCATCGATGGAATCTTCGAGATCGACTCGTTGAATAGTTCGTTCGGGATCGGCTGCGGTAGTTCGTCGACGACTTGTTTGAAAAGGATAATGGCATCGGCCGAGCTTCCGGACATCAGTTTCTCTTCGGCTATCAGAGCGCGAGAGCTTGCTATAAGCTCGGTCGCGGCCGGTCGATTTGAGGATTGCGGAAATGACGCGACAAATTTTTCAAGCGCCGCGACACGGTCCGGAGCCAGTTCGTGTGCCGATGCTTTATCGAACTGCTCTTTTTCACTCAGCGGCGCCGGAGTCGGCTTAGGTTTTGCGGCAACAGCTTTTCTTGCAGGGCCGGATTTTGTTTTCGGAGTCTGGGCCGAGACGCCCTGAGAAAGCAATAACGAAAAAATAAGAACGGCGTACTTCATAAAACGAACGCGACAGGTGATGATCTACTGATCAATATTGAGAAATGATAGCACGAAATTGCATTCGCGGTTTTCGCTCTTTATCCTTGCATCTATGAACGAGTTGGATGAAGCCTGGTCGCAAATTCTTGCCGCAGCCATCCGCGATGCGAACGCTTCCGGCAGGGGCGACGTTGCCGATTACCTCGCTCTAAAACGATCGAACGATCTGATAAGGCAGGCGAGTGTTCAGTGGCTATTCGATTCCTTGATCGAGATCGCTTCGGAAGCGAGCCGCCAACAACCCGCAATAATCATTGAGCGCGAAGAGCCGCATGAATTTCCATTTCAGAACTCGACAATGGCCGGCAGCCTGTTCCGGGTCCGGTTCGGGGTTAGACGCATGACCCTCGAGGCGGGTTGGACGCGGACCCCGTCTCACGGTTTTATGCGCAACGGTGCGCTCGCCGCGGCCCGGATCAGCCATTTCGGGATTCCCAAGGAAGGAGTCGAGTTGATACTGCTCCGGAGAGGCGAAATACCGGTCTGGAATGCTGTTGAGGCCGGTCCTTTCGACACCGAGGCGCTGATCCGCCATTTCGCGGTTTTTCTCGGCGCGTGAGCGGGCGCTTTTTTTTCCGGCGATCGTAAGTTAGACTTGTACTAATTTTGCCGGGGATTTATTAGGAGATATTTTAAGAAGTGAAAGCAGAGCTTGAGAAACTAGTAGATTTACAAAAGACCGATACCAACATACGTCGATTAAAAAAATCAATCGAAACCGCGGAAGAAAGGCGTGCCAGTCTCGAACAAGAGTTTGAACAGCACGCCTTTTCTGTTCGCGAAATTCAGGCGAACCGCGACCGCCTGCATGCCGAACGAGCCGAACTCGAGAGGCAGATCGCGGAGAACAAGACCTACCTCGAACGGGCTGACCGTAACCTGAAACACGCCCAGAACCAAAAAGAATATGAGACTGCAATGCGCGAAACTGACGCTTTGCAAAAACAGATCGCGGTATTCGAAACTCAGGTCATCGAAAAGATGACGGCCGTCGAAGAAGTCGAGAAAGAACTTGAAGGTCGTGCCGATGAGATCAGTTCGCTTGATTCGAAACGCGACGAAGCTTTGTCAGAGTTTGACGCGGCATTAAAAGCTGAGCGGAAGGTGATCGACGGAGAACTAAAAAAGCGGAACGAGGTATTCGTTACGTTGCCGGCGCAACTGGCCGCAGTTTATAACCGGCTCGCCCAACGAAGCCGGGATGGGATCGCGGTCGCCGAGGTAGTTAACGGTTCATGCAGCGCATGCTTCATGTCGCTAAGGGAGCAGATGAAGGTCGAAGTAAAACGCGGCGATCAGATCATCACTTGCGAAAGCTGTACGCGGATCCTGTACATGCCGGTTGCCTCGAAGGCGGCAATGACCGAAGGCTGATTCCGCTGTCGTGAACAAACGATTCAAGCTCCGGAGGAGCGACATTGATCCGTAAATGTCGCTCCTCCGGAGCTTGATTAGATTGTTGAAGCGTCTTTCTACAAACATTCCGCTCCTACCGGAGCTCGAGAAAGCTTTCACGCCGAGGTGGCCAAGATCGCAAAGGTTTGGCGCCCCAAAAAGTACTATCCTCAACGACTGCCCGCGTGTCATAATGATCCCGGCCTTACCCGCCTCGTTCTTCCAGCTCCGACCACAATCCTCAGGTTCCCTTCCAAAAAATATGAAACGTCTAACTTTTGCCGCCGCGTTCTCCGTACTCTTCGCCTTCTCCGCAACCGCCCAGGTCACTAATGAAACGCTCCAGGCCCGTATTAGATCGGTAGGCGCAGTGAAGAGCATCACGTTAACATTCGATCCCGCCGGCAAGACCTCGAAAATCATGGCCGTCGCGGATAACTTCTCGAAGAATGACGCGAACCGCGCCGGTCTTCTCGCGATGAACTTCGCAATTGGCGTTATCTATCCCGGTGATGCGCTCGAAAAGTCGCCTCAGACGTTACTTCTTACATTTTGGGTGATGTCCAAGAAGCCACGCTTCGGTGAAAATCACGCGATGACCGCGGCGTTAAGAGATGAAATGCTGGTTATCGGAAGCGCCCGCTACGTCGCGAAGCCCCGCGAACAGATGGAGTATCTAAATTTCGAGCTGTCTCGGGAGAACCTTTCGAAGATCGCCGCCGAGGCGAATGTGCGCTTTCAACTCGGTGATCAGGAATTTACATTCACGCAGAGTCAGATGAAGCTGCTAGCGGATCTGGTGACTGTCACGGAGAAGTGAGAAGTCAGAAGACAGAATTCAGAATTCAGAATTCAGAATGCAGACTTCTGATCTCGGATCACTAACTTCTGACTTCTGTCTTCGGACTTCTGAATTCTGACTTCTGACTTCTGACTTCTGTCTTCTGTCTTCTGAAACTCACTTCGTCCATTCCTCCGCCATGTGAACATCCACCTTCACTGGAACCGATTTAACGAACTCTTCGCCGGCGGTGCACATCGCTTTCTCGAGCAGTTGGGCGACGACCTCGGCCTCGCCCGCGTCGCATTCAACGATCACTTCGTCGTGCACGATGTTCACGAGGCGTCCACTCGTCGTGCGAAGTGAATCATGCAGCAAACGCAGAGCGCGTTTGAGAATATCGGCTGACGTGCCCTGAATCGGCATGTTGACGCCGTATCGTCGAGCCGACGCGACTTGCTGTCGGTCGTTGTCGTCGAATCGCAGTCGCAGCATCCGATTCGACGCCGTGCGGGCGACCCGCTTTGTGACGACATCCGCTCCCGAGTTCCGGAGATATGCGTCAAGATCGCGGTACGTCCCGAAATATCTTCGCATCGTGTTCTCGGCGTCCGAATTCGAAAGGCCGGTCATCAGCCCGAAACGGGACGCCCCGATCCCGTAAACGACACCGAAGTTAAGACGCTTTGCGAATGACCGCTGTTCGGGAGTTACGTCGGCAGCCGCGACGCCGAACACCTGGGACGCCGTGATCGAATGGAAATCTTCGCCGGATACAAATGCCTTGATAAAGTTCGTGTCACCGGAAAACTCCGCGAGGATCCGCAGCTCGATCTGCGAGTAGTCGGCGATGATGAGGCTCTTACCCTCCGGTGCTTTGAAGCATCGGCGGTACTGCCGTTCGTGTGGGATCTGCTGCAGGTTTGGATTGGAACATGAAAAACGCCCAGTCGGTGCACCGATCTGACGAAAGTCGGCGTGGATGCGCCCAGTCTTCGGTTCGATAAACTCGAGAATATTCTCGCCAAAGCTCGACATCGATTTCGCAACGCCCCGATACTCGAGAAGCTTCGCAACAACCGGATATTTTTCGGCGAGCGGCTGCAATTGCCACGCACGCGTCGTGTCGGGAACGGGCACGCCGAGATTCAAGAGTGCGTCCGTCACTTGCTGTTGCGAGTCCAGATTTATTTCGGCGCGACCAAATAACGAAGCCTGTGCGACACCCGCAGAAAGCAATTCCTGAAGCTCGTCGGCTGCTTTCGCTTGTGCGATAGTCACCCGACCGAGTTGTTCGCGCCACCGGGCCTCGTCGAGATAAAATCCGTTGACCTCCATCTCGGCGATGGGCATCACGCAGTCGAACTCAAGATTAGCAACTCGCTCGAGATCGTCCGTCTTCAGTCGTTCCGCCACCTGCTCGCGAAGCGGGATCATGATCGCAGCGTCGCGTGCGGCATATTCGATCTGAGATTGCGAGAGCTCTCCGCTCCAGTCACTCACCTGCTCGGTCTTGTCGACCTCCGTACCGGTGAAAAACTGCGCGACGTCGGCCAGCGAGTGACGCCGGTCCGAATCGCCGGCGGCGATCAACTGACTTGCGAGAAATGTATCGAACACGCCGTTGAGTTCGGCTCCCAGGTGATAGCGCACCCATTTCGCATCGAACTTCGCGTTATGTGCGATCTTGATCTGCGTTCCATCCGAAAGCAGATCGCGGAGCGGCGCCAGAGCGGGATTCTTACGCAATGACCCGTTCGACCCGAACGGCTTCATGTCGATGACATACGTCGATTTGCCGGTGCTGAACTGCACGAGACGCAGATCGCCGCGATACGGATCAAGCTCGGTCGTCTCGGTATCGAAACCCAGATACTTCTCGCCCGACAGCTCTCGACAGGCATTGGCGACACCTTCGGCGTCGTTAATAAGCTGAAAATAGATCTCCATAAAGTTGGGGTAATGAGATTGTATCGTTTAGTTCGATCAACGGGAAATTTGGTGCCGAGTAACGAACGAGCTTCAACGTTTTCTGTTTCTTGTCCGTGTGTTCCGTCTCTTCCGCGGTTTTTCGTTTTGGAATTTACCAAGAAAACACTCACCGACATGGAAGGAAGGACCAAGTGATCGATTACCCAGATCTCGGTCGCGACTCAATAAATCTACAGAGAACATTTACCAATCGCTGTAATTTGTTTATACTGACTGCGAGTTTGCCAATGAAGCGAGGACGTTTGAGATCGTCGGTCTTAGCAAGCGTTAGAGGATTTTAGAGCCGCACGCGACGTGTCAGGCTGACAGATTTTAAGGGTTGAGCACGATCGGGCATTGAGCCTGCATCAAGTGCTCCCAGAAACCAAAAAGCGTTCGACGCTTTTTTGATAAAGAGATTCCTGCGTGACACAATTCACAGCCGCCCCGTCCGGTGCAAGACTTCCGGGCTGGAAATCTAAAAGAAAATCTTACGCAAAATCCGCCCTGTCTTTCTAGACAGCGGTCAGGTCTGTCATAAATCCATCTACCGTTTAGCCGCTTACCTACGACGCGCCGGTCTTCTGGCAAATCTACATTGAATTTTTAAGGAAGTATTTTGATCTTATGTCAAAGGAAATGATCATCAGCGTCAACGGGCGCGAAAAGAAGATCGCAATATTGGATAACGGCCGCGTCAGCGAGTTCTATATCGAACGAGGCGAAGAGAATACCGGCATTGCCGGAAACATTTACAAGGGCCGTGTGCAGCGTGTGCTGCCCGGAATGCAATCGGCGTTCGTCGCCATCGGCTTGGAACGCGACGCGTTCCTCTACGTCACCGACTTTTTTGACGAGGAAGAAGAGATCGAACGCATCGTGATGGAGAAGTCGAAGAAGACTTCGCCTGAAGAAGCAAAGCGCGAGGCGAACGAAAAGATCGACCGAGCTCGAATCGAGCGTGAAAAACAGATGGAAGCGGTGCAGGAGATCGCCGAGCCGCTTGCCGAAACGCCGCGATCACCTGAAGCCGAAGCAGCAGTATCGGAAGAAGAGGGTGGACGAAGCAAACGCGGCGGCGGCCGCGGTCGTGGGCGAGGGCGTTCGACACGGGACGAGAAGACGGATGCGCCGCCACAAGAGGCCCTTGCTTCTGAGTCTTACGCACCGACCTTCGAGATCGAAGATTCGGGTTTTGAGCGGATCATAGATGACGAGGATACGGGCGAGATGTTTAAGGACGCGTATGTTCAGGAACGTATCGTCAATCAGGTGCGGGCGGCCGAGTTTGACATGGAAACAACATCTGAAGCCGCGGTCGGGTCACTGATGGGATCATTTTCCGACTCGCCCGGTGGATTCGAGCGGATCGCGGACGACGACGACGAGGATGCGGATTCCGCCGACGCACTGAAGAAAAAGCGAAAGATCCCGGCAAAACCTTCGCACGGCAAATTTTCTAAGACGTCGAAGAAAAAGAAAACAGGGGACGATGGCGAGGCGGAGGAAGTTGCGGATGAACCGGCTCCGAAGAAAAAGCCGGTGCCGAAGGCAAAAGCCGCGAAGCCAAAAACGCCTGCGGGCAAGACAAAGAAAGCGAAGGGCTCAGACGCTCTGGAAGACGGTGAGGCGAGTGTAAAGGAGCCGGGTGAAACTGCCGAGATGACGGTACGCCGTGGCGGACGCGGACGGCGTCGAGGTGGGCGAGGACGCCGACCCGAGGGGACCGATGGTAATGGCGAAGTCGTCGAGGGCGAAGATTCCGCCGTCGAAACGGATACGGAAGCCGTTGTCGGTAAGGATGTTGCGGGTCGCGATGAATCTCCGGTCGAGGTGATCGAAGCCGAACAGCATCAGCCCGATCCCGATGCGGCTGACGATTCGAAAGCTCAAAAAGAAACACGCGGTCGTAACGATGGACGAAACGGACGTGGCGGTGAACCACGGCGAGACAACAGGCCGGAACGCGGCGGACGGGGAGGACAAGGGCGAGGACGCGACGGACGCGAACGAGCACCGCAGCCGACGATCTCAGAACTGCTTCGTGAAGGCCAGGAGATCCTGGTCCAGATCGCGAAAGAACCGATCGCTCGTAAAGGCGCCCGGATAACGTCGCATATCGCTCTGCCGGGACGCTTTCTCGTTTACATGCCGACGATCGAACATCTCGGTGTGTCGCGCAAGATCGAGTCCGCGAACGAGCGGAGTCGTTTGCGGACGCTTATCCAGCGCATTCGACAGGACGAAGAAATTCCATCGGGCGGATTTATAGTTCGTACCGCCGGGATCGGGATCTCGGAAGAGGATCTTCGGCAGGATGCTAAATACCTGGTCCGCACATGGCAGGACATCAGGAAAGCCAGTGAGAAGGCAAAGTCGCCGGCGATGGTCCACCAGGACCTCGACCTTGTGCAGCGGCTGCTTCGCGATCAGCTATCGGACGAGTTCACGGCGATCCGCGTCGACAGTGAGGAAGAATATCTACGCACGGTCGAGTTCATAAATCGAATGCAGCCGAGGCTCGTAAAGCGGGTAAAATTCTACACTCGTGAAGAACCGATCCTTGATGCGTACGGAGTTCAGGAAGAGATCGATAAGGCGCTGAAGCCGCGGGTGTGGCTGAAATCGGGCGGCTATCTAGTGATCAATCAGACCGAGGCCCTCGTCGCGATCGACGTCAACACCGGCAAGTTTGTCGGGAAGGGAAATGCCCGGCTCGAGGATACGATCACGAAGACAAATATGGAGGCGGTCGACGAGATCGCTCGACAGATAAGGCTTCGCGATCTCGGCGGCATCATCGTACTCGATCTTATCGACATGGAAGATCGCCGCAATCGGCACAAAGTGTCGCAAGCTCTGCAGGAAGCTCTGCAGCACGACAAGTCGCCGACGAAGGTTCTTTCGTTCAACGATTTCGGTCTGATCATCATGACGCGAAAGCGCGTCAAGCAATCGCTTGAACGCACGATGTGTGCGCCGTGCGAATATTGCGACAGTGCCGGCTGGGTTAAATCGCCGACAACTGTCTGCTACGAAATACTTAGTGAGGCGCGGCGCATGTCGAAGCATCTTGACGACGTTCGCCAGTCGACGCTCCGGATACACCCGGATGTTGCGAAGGCGTTGCGGAGCTCGGAGCGTGCAGTGCTAGAGGAGATAGAAGCCTACCTCGGGAATGTCGATCTGTCATCGGATCCGACTATCCACCAGGCGCAGTTTGATTTTGCGTTTGTCTAGATCGAATTGAATCCGGTCGAATAGACGCGGCCCTCGGGTCGCGTCTATTTTTTTGTAAGCCTACATTTCGCCAGGGTTCCAGTCTCAGCCGGCCAAATTCATCTTTGCCATGATCGCCTGGAAGCGCGCTTCACCGCGAAGCTCGTCGAAATTCGGATCGACTCTTATGACGTGCATTAAACCGTCGCGTTCCTGATACGCTTTCTCGAGGGCCTCTAATGCTTTTTCTTTTTGACCCAACGCCGCAAGGCCGCGTGCCAAAACGTAAGTGGAGACGGGACGGCTCGCCGACGATTTGATGAGCTCATCGAATTCTCTTTCGGCATTTTTCGTTTGCCCATCCTTTGCTAGCGAGTAGATAAGTGCTGAGACAAAAAACGAGCTTCTGCCGGACTGCTCGATCGCCTTCTGATATTCAGCGATCGATTCTTTGTATAGGCCTTTTCCCGTATAGCCCCGGCCGAGGTAATAGAGCGCGAGCGGAAAATTCGCGTCCATTTCTAAGGCCGGCTTTAGTTTCTCGATCGTCTCGTCGTGCCTTCCCGCGGCCAAATACGGAAACGCGCGGGCCGTGTTTGTAGACAGGGACAACGGGTCGAGTTCGGCGGCCCTTTCAACTTGAGTAATACTCTCGTCGATCCTGCCCATAAATCCGAGAAATTCGCCATAGGTTTGATGGACCGTCGCATAGCCGGGATTTACGGAAAGCGCTCGTTCGAATTCGAGTTCGGCTCCGGCCCAATCCCACTCGGCTTGTGCCTTGTACATCGCCAGGGCAGTACGCGCTTCGACAAGATCCGGGTCCAAACTCAAAGCCTTTTCGGCCGACTGTTTGGCTTTCGCAAAAGCTTCTTTCTCGTGCGCCTGTCCGAACAGATGGAGCAGAACATAACTTTCAGCCAGACCCGAATACGCAAGCGCGTAATTTTCGTCGAGTGCGATCGCCTGATTGAAAAGATCGATACTCTTACGCAGATCGTCGCCGCTTCGGTTATTCCAGAAGAAGCGTCCTTTATTGTAAAGCTGGTAAGCTTCGATATTTTCCGTGTAGCGCCGTTTTAATCCTGCGCGTTCAGCCGTCGTCATTTCGAGCGACAGCGAGTTTGCGACCTTTTCGGAGATCGAATCCTGTAGCGTGAAAATGTCCTTGTCCGCTTCGTCAAAGCTTTCGGCCCACAAGAGAGCTCCGTCGCTGACGGCGAACAACCGAACAAAAATGCGGATGCGGCCGTCGGCCCTCTGAATCGTCCCTTCCAAAACCGCGTCGACATTCAGTTCGCGCGCGACTTTGATCGCCTCGGGCGTCGAATCGGCGTATCGAAGGACGCTCTTAGTCTGGCGCACGACGATACTTTTTATTTGACTCAATTTTGTGATGATCGCATCTGCCATTCCGATCCCAAGGAGTTGATTCTCGTCGTTCGATTCGACCGTCCTAAACGGAAGAACCGCTATCGCTTTGACCTCTTTTGCGGATGACGGCGCGAGACTTTTCGCACCGGGGCTATTCCAGAAAAAACCAAGTCCGATAACTAAGGAGACAAACATGACTCCGGCAATGACGTATACGTACAGCTTTCGATAATTCGGATCGTGTACAGCCGCAGGTAGAGCGTCCACTGGCTTCGCAGGATTCTCTTCTCCCACTTGGTCCGTTTTAATTTCCGCGACCGGCGCGACAAATCGATAACCCCGGCCGCTTTCGGTCACGATAAAGCGGTGCTGCGAAGGTTTCTCACCGAGCGCCTTTCTCAGGACCGATATCGTTTGCGTGAGATTCGCCTCTTCGACAAAGCTGTCTTGCCAGACCCGGGACATCAGATCGTTTTTGGAAACAACGTCGCCGCGATTCTCGATCAGCAGCAACAGAATCTGAAAAGCTTTGTGTGTAAGCGTGACCGGTTCGCCGTCCCGCAGCCGCGTAAGCAACCGCCGCTCCGGATCCATCTGAAAGTCTTCAAAGATGTAAGTAGTTTCGGCCATCTTCGCTTTTACATAATTTGAGAAAATTTGAGGCGATTTGTGAGGACATTTTAGCAGGTTTCCTGGCTATATCTATTAACAAGACTTCGCGATCACCGCGGCTTGCAGTTTTAGGAGGATTACGGATGCATATGTCTCGACCTGCAATTTTTCTTATCGCACTAGTTCTCGGCTTTTCGCTATTCACCGGAGGCACGGCTCAATCGAACACCTTCAATTATCAGGGAAGCCTCAACACAGGCGGGACACCTGCGAGCGGCGGATTCGATTTCGAGTTCGTGATGTACGACGCATTGAACGGGGGAAACCAGATCGGGCCGGTCCTATCCAGAAATAGTGTAGCGGTGACAAATGGCGTCTTCGCGGTTCAACTCGACTTCGGCACCGTGTTCTCCGGAGCCAATCGTTTCATGGAGATCCGTGTGCGACCGGCCGGTCAGCCGGGAATCACGATCCTGGCTCCCCGGCAACCAGTCGACAGCACACCCTATGCGATACGGAGTCTCAACAGTGATGTCGCGACCACTGCATCGAACGCGCAGAGCCTGGGTGGAGTCAGTTCGAATCAATTCGTAGTTACCACCGATCCGCGGATGACAAACGCCCGAACACCAACGCCCGGCAGCGGCGATTACATTCAGAACTCGGGCGGGGTGCAGGCCGCCAGTTTCAACATCAGCGGTAGTGGCACGGCTGGCGGCACGCTCAGCGGCAATATTTTACGGGCGACGACGCAGTACAACATCGGTGGGAGCCGTCTCCTGAGTGTCCCGGATACGGGTGATCTTTTTGCGGGCGTAGGCGCGGGCACATCGAACACGACCGGAACACACAACTCGTTTTTTGGGATTACAACAGGCTTTGCAAACACTTCAGGATCAAACAATTCGTTTTTCGGCTCGGCTGCGGGTGACTCAAACATGACAGGCGACCGCAACTCGTTTTTCGGGAGAAGTGCGGGTTCGTCTAACACAACGGCCAGCGACAACTCGTTCTTCGGCGCGAATGCCGGAGATTCGAACCTAACGGGCGCTAGCAACTCGTTTTTCGGAAGGAATGCAGGTGAATCAAACACGACTGGTTTTGGCAACTCGATCATCGGCACATATGCCGGTACATCAAACACAACGGGTTTTAGCAACTTGTTTGTCGGCACATTTGCCGGCAACACAAACACGACGGGCAGCAACAACACTACCATCGGAAATAATGCGGATGTCAGCAGCGGCGATCTTATATTTGCCACCGCCATCGGCGCGGGTGCCGTTGTCTCGGGCAACAATAATATCGTGCTCGGCCGCGACGCCGGGGAGGATCAGGTCTCCATCCCCGGCGGGCTGCGCGTTAATGGTGACGAGATTCGGGTGGATGGTATGCTCCATGTCGAAACGCTCGACTCCGCCAGCGCCACGCACGTTTGCATCAACGGTTTTGACCATCTCTCTACCTGCTCCTCCAGCCTCCGGTACAAAGAATTCATCGTGGGTTTCGTGCCCGGCCTGCAACTAGTCAAACGCCTGAGACCCGTGGCCTTCGATTGGAAAACCAATCACGTCCGCGACCTCGGCTTGATCGCCGAAGAGGTCGCCGTCGTTGAACCGTTACTGGTCACGCACAACAAAACCGGCGTGATCGAGGGCGTGAAATACGACCAGGTCAGCGTTGTGTTAATAAACGCCGTCAACGAGCAGCAGACGCAAATCGAATCGCAGCAGGCACAGTTGGCCGAACAGATCGAAACCATCAGGCGTCAGCGGGTCGAGATTGGTGAGCTCAGGGCCCATGTCTGTGCGCAGACTCCATCCGCAGCCTTTTGCAGGCCAAAAGAGTAAGAGGTGATTGATATGAACAAGATCTGGTCAGTCATCGGTCAAACCAGCCTAATGATATCGATGCTGATATCAGTGACGGCTCAGTCCGGCGGCACATTCACGATCACGAAGTCTGTTATCGCAGGCGGTGGTGGTCGTACGTCGGGTGGAACGTTCGCGGTCGATGGCACGGTTGGCCAGTCTGTGGCGGGAACGATGTCGAGCGGCGGAACCTTTACGGTCGCTTCCGGATTCTGGGGCCGAGGCTCGTCTGCCGTGACGCCCGATGCTCCGTTCGACTTCGACGGCGACGGGAAGACCGACATCGGCATCTTCCGGCCTGTCGGTGCAGCCTCCGAGTGGTGGATCAATAGAAGCTCGACCGGTCAAACGTTCGCACTTCAATTCGGTGCTTCGACTGATCGCATCGCGCCGGCCGATTACACAGGCGACGGTAAAGCTGACATAGCTTTCTTCCGTCCGGCTTCGGGTGAATGGTACGTGTTGCGAAGCGAAGACTTCTCGTTCTTTGCTCTTCCGTTTGGAACGGACGGAGATGTTCCTGTGCCGGCCGATTACGACGCGGATGGAAAAGCAGACTTCGCTGTCTTTCGTCCATCGAGTTCGACATGGTTCATCTCGCAGTCATCCGGTGCACCGACACGGATTTTCCAGTTCGGCGTGACCGTTGATCAGCCGGTCGTATCGGATTACGATGGCGACGGCAAAGCCGATGTCGGGATCTTCCGCCCCGGTCCGGGTGAGTGGTGGATCGATCGGTCAAATGCAGGCTTGCTCGCACTGCAGTTCGGTGCATCGACTGATAAGGCCGTTCAAGGTGATTACACCGGAGACGGCAAAGCTGACATCGCGATCTGGCGACCGTCGACCGGCGAATGGTTCATTGTTCGCAGCGAGAACTTTTCGTTCTACTCGGTTCCGTTTGGAGTGAGCACCGACATCCCTGCACCGGGTGATTATGATGGTGATGGAAAGTATGACACGACAGTGTTTCGTCCATCGACAGCGACTTGGTACATCCAGCGTTCGACAGCTGGAACACTGATCCAGACATTCGGCGTACGCACCGACCGTCCGGTGCCGAATGCGTTTGTGCCTTAATGCAAAAGCCCGCGGAGTAAACTCGGCTGATTGCCACACGATGCAAAAGCCTATGAATTTCCCACGTCGGAGACATTCATGCTGGCCGACGACAAAGTGTTAAATTTCACGGCGTCTCGTAAACGTCTGCATTCTAATCCAAAAAGAACCTGTCGTGAACGCTAAGCTTACGGCAGGTTCGTTTTTTCGAGGTGGCGTTCTGAACGGAGGATTTCGACATCCGCTCACCAAAGCTTCAAGTCCTTTTCATTTCGTTCGCGCTCGCGCCCTCCACAGCACGATCTGGAATTTAACGCTGACGTAATTCCTCCCAGTGAGATTCTGAACATCTTTACGACGTCAGGCCCATCTTTCTCAGGATCTGTCGGTAACGCCGTTCGGAGCGGAGCTGTTCGAAGGCCGGCTCAGCTTTCAAGAAGGCCGAAAGGAACATTCGCGCGTCGGTCGATTTCTCAAGGTAGTCGAGGGCTTTCTCACGATCGCCGATCAAGGCGTGCTTGATCGCATAGGGGTAGAAGGCTTGCGGGGACGTCGGCGTTCCGGGAAAACGCAGCTCGAGGTATCCGGCGATCCCGGACTCGCGAAAGGCCGCACGGAACTTGCCCAAAGGCTCATCGATCTTTTGGACCTCACCCGTGTATGTTCCGTTGATCGCTTCGGCTTTTGCGATCTCGACCAGAGCTTCATCGTAGCGTCCCGTTTTCAGGTAAATGTTATGCAGGTATTCGTGAGCGAACGAAAAGTCGGGATCGACTTCGAGAGCTTTGTGACAATAAGACTCGGCTTCCGCGTAGTCACCCGCAAAGTAGTGAAGCTGTCCGAGATCGGCGAGGAAATTATGTGAGAGCGGGTTTAGCTCGAGCGCCATGTGCATCTCGTCTCGGGCCGCGGCGCTTTCGCCCTTTATCGCAAGAAGAGTTGCGTACCAGTGATGAGCAGTTGCGTAATTCGGGTTCAGGTCAAGCGATTGCTTGAAACTCTCTTCCGCCTTTTGCCACTCCCACTCGAAGAACATCTGGTAAAAACCGCGCGTCGCGTATGCTTCGCCAAGTTCCGGATTTAGCTCGAGAGCCTTGGCGATCATCACCGATGCTTCCGCCGCTTGGGGCTGATTCATTACAAGTGAATCAGCCAGGCCAACATATGCGAGAGCAAAGCCCGGATCAGCGGCGATTGCGTTTCGGAACAGCCGTTGAGCCTCGATAATCCCCGATGTATTGCGGCGGTTCCACTCGTAGCGTCCGCGGATGTAGAGCTCGTAAGCGTCCGCGTTCTGTGTATAAATCCTGTTCAATGCGTCGCGCTCGCCACCGCTAAGGCTAACGGCGAGCACCGGAACGATCTGCACTGCGAGATCATTCTGAAGCTGAAGCTCGTCACGTCGAGGCTTGTCGAACTCACCGCTCCATACGACGGACCCATCACTGATGCGGATGAGTCGCGCAGTTACGCGTACACGTTCGCCGACGTAGTAGATCGTACCTTCCAGCACAGCGTCGACCTGAAGCCGCTCACCTGCCGCAATGACATCCTTGTCGACCAGCGCCGCGGCGTTCGCGGATCGGACCTTTACGTTCTTTATACTGCTCAGCCGCGTAGTGAGAATGTCGGCCAGGCCCGAACCCGCATGTGACATATTGCGATCGGTACCGAGTGTCTTGAATGGCAAAACGGCGATAGATCTTATGCTGGGATCCTGCGTTTGCGATCCGAGATATCGCGATCCGACGAATGCCGACACACCCGCAAGTATCACGATCATCGCGGTATATGCCGCCAAGGTCCGGTACGGTCGAGTGCGCGCGGCGGGCAACACGGCATCCGGAAACTCGATGAGGGTGCGCGTCCGGGTGTGTTTCTCGACAACGATGTCGGCGGCGTCGACGCCGTGGGCCTCACCGGCGAAGCGATAGCCGCGACGTGGGATGTTTTCGATCAACGTATCGAAGGCGCCGAGATCCTTGAAGGTCTTTCGCAGGAGATAGATGTGCCGCGAGAGATTGCTTTCCTCTACAAAAGTGTCCTCCCAGATCTCGGTCAGTAGCTCATCTTTCGTCACGAGCTCGCCCCGGTTACGGACCAGCATCGACAGGACCTGGAGCTCTTTCAACGGCATCGGCACGGTCTTATCACCGTGCCACAGAACTTTTCGGCGCACGTCGAGCCGAAACTCGCCGAACTGCCATATATCTGGATTTACCGCACTCATCGCAACGCAATTGGATTGAAATTGGAGAGAAAGTTCAAGACTTCTCCCGCACTGTCTGGCTAAATATCAACGAAAGAGGAAAGTGATGTTCGCCGAACCCAGCCATTGGGTTGTTCCATTCTGAGGGAATGTATACCAAACAATGTCTCCAAACACCAAGAAGATTCTGATAGAGACCGAAAGTCATTCCGTTTTTCTCATCCATCGCAAGCCGGGTGAATTGCATGTGGCCTATTGCGCCCAGTGTGGCCGGGACAACGAGATGCTCACACTGGATGGAGCGGTCCAAGTTTCGGGAAGACGTGGCCGCGAACTTGCGAGGCTGGTCCAGACCGGGGAGGTCCATTCTCACGAAACGGCGAACGGCTATCTGTTGATCTGTGTTCGGTCGCTTGAGACTCTTGTCGACTCGGACAGCAACGGAAGGGCGGAGATCGGTCTTATGGAATCTAAGTAACGGACAACGACGATGAAACGAATTACTCGATCCGCAATTCTCGCACTCCTCGTTGTGGCACTCGGTTCGATGGCGGATGCCCAGACGACGGCGTTCACTTATCAAGGGAATCTCTCTGTCGCCGGAACACCCGCGAACGGGAATTTCGATTTTCAGTTCACGCTCTTTAGCGTTGCCACCGGTGGCAGTGCTATCGGGCTTGGACTCGGTATAAACAATGTCGCGGTAACCAACGGCACGTTCAGTGTGATACTGAATTTTCAAAACCAGTTCCCCGGGGACCCAAGGTTTCTTGAAATCCGCGTTCGCCCCGCCGGACAGGGTACTCACACGACCCTGACGCCACGCCAGCCAGTCCTGAGCACTCCATACTCGATCAACGCGGCACAGCTGGGAGGGACCGCGGCAAATCAGTTCGTGTTAACCTCCGACGCCCGCCTTACGGATGCTCGAATACCACTATCCAATAGCGGCAATTACATTCAAAACCGCACCACGCCGCAGACGCTTAGCAATTTCAACATCAGCGGGGATGGCACGATCGGTGGGTCGCTGAGCGTTGAGGAGGCAAGCGCGTTTCAAAAATCCATTACCGTCGGGACAACTCTGAACGTCGGACAAAGTGCCGCGATTGGAGGAAATCTCTCCGTCGGCGGCACTTTGACTGTCACGGCACCGGCAAATGTCACAGGCTCCATAAACACCGGAGGGCAGTTCAATATCGGAGGCAATTTAGCCCTCGGGCGTTCTCGCCTCGACCTTTTCAATACGGACGTGACGCCGCGCGGCTTCATCTTCGAAGTCCTCAACAGTCCTGAATTTCTCGTCGTCAAAAATGAACTCGGATCCACATTAGTGACCATTGCAAGCGATGGGAAGGTCGGGATCGGTGACAACAATCCTACTGAAGCGACGCTCGAAGTTGGCGGCACAGCTGCCGTTAGCGGGAACGTAAGCATCGGGCAGATGGGTGGCTCGATAGGTGAAAACTTGTGCAAGGGAAGCGGCAACACGGTCAAGGCCTGCTCGACTGCGGGCGTGACTGAGTCAGGGTCAGTAAGGATCGCTGATCTTGAATCGAAATTACATCAGCAGCAGAAAGAGATCGAGCGGCAGCGGAAAGAGCTGTTGGCAGTTAAGAGTCTTATATGCGCTCAGAATTCTAGCGCGGAGATTTGCAGGCAATAGAAATAGCGAAGGAGAGATCGTATGAAAAAGAAATTGTTATTTTATTTCAGCGTAATGTCGTTGGCGCTGCTTATCAGCATGTCTGTGAATGCGCAGACGACGGCATTCAGTTATCAGGGAAGTATCAACACTTCCGGCACGCCGGCCAATGGGAATCACGATTTCGAATTCGCGTTGTTCGACGCACTAGCGGGCGGCTCTCAGCTCGGATCGCCACAAACGCGGAATGGTGTTCCCGTGGCGAACGGTATTTTCGCCGTGTCGCTGGATTTCGGCGTCCAGTTTCCGGGAGCGAACCGGTTTCTCGAGATCCGTGTTCGAACGACGGGCGGAGGCGCGTTCACGCCTCTGAGTCCACGTCAGCAAGTGACAAGCTCGCCCTACTCGATCAATGCTGCACAACTCGGCGGTATTGCAGCCAGCCAGTATGTCGTGTCGGGTGCGGCAAGCATCAACGCCGGGACACAGTACAACATCGGCGGCAATCGCGTTCTTAGCATCGACGGTCCTTCGAACACATTCGTCGGCATCTCAACTGGGTCTTCGAACGCCGGTACGGACAACTCGTTTTTCGGAAACTTTTCCGGGCAATTCAACACGACGGGCTCACAAAATTCCTTTTTTGGCATGAGCGCAGGCCGAACAAATAATACGGGTACCAGCAATTCATTTTTCGGGCGTGAAGCTGGGCGGGCCAACTCAACGGGCAGTCGAAATTCTTTTTTTGGCAATGAAGCTGGCCGATCCTCTAACTCTGTCGACAATGC
>JBKJOR010000362.1:0-3467 GCA_046595575.1 Pyrinomonadaceae bacterium
TGCAGAACGCAGAGATTCCATTTGAAGCGTAATATCCGTGGCGGATCAAGACTTTGTAAAACGGTGGATGACATTCACCGTTTTTTTATTGCACCACGATGCAAAAGCCCGCGCGTAAGCAAGGGCGATATCAGGGCGTCGGTGCAACATCGACGCGCCCGAATGCTCTCCGCATTGAGCATATCGCCCTTGCTTACGCGCGGGCTTCTGCACTTTGCATCACGCGGCCTAATGCGTGTATTTCGTCTTTCGAGAGGCGCTCGTCAAAACCCGGAGCTAAGTTCCGCATCGCTCGTATCTTTACCATCACTTTGATAATCTGGCGGCATCGAAAGTCGGTATGCAGTTCTGGGAGTATTTCAAACAACAGGCGGTATTGGCACGCGTGATGGGTATTCCGGTGCGAGCGGATTACCGTTGGTTTTTCGTCGTTGCGCTGATGACCGCGATCTCGGCGGCGAGTGTGAACCAGCTTGTCGGAAATCTGGCCGGCAGCATGGTCCTCGGGCTTGCGACGACTCTGCTTTTTTTCGCTTCGATCTTTTTTCATGAGTTTGCACATGCGCTGGCGGCAAAGCTTGAAAAGCTCGAGGTTGTCGAGATCGTGCTGCATCCATTTGGCGGGCTGACACGGTTTCGACATGCACCGGAAACGCCACGAGCAGAGTTCAGGATCGCGATCGCTGGCCCGGCAGCCAGTTTCCTGCTCACACTTTTCTTTGTCGGGTTGATGACGGCGGCAAACGCGGCCGGCCTCGATATCCTTTGGCGTGTACTCTTCCTCCTCGCACTTTCGAATTTTCTTATCGCCGTTTTCAACCTCTTTCCCGGCTACCCGCTCGACGGCGGGCGCATTCTGCGTGCGTATCTCTGGAAGAACGGAAAGGACCTGACCGAAGCAACCCTCCTTACCGGTCGATGCGGTCAGGCGATCGCCGTCGGATTGATGGTGCTCGGTCTATTGTTCGTCGTTTTCTACGGCGAGTTTTTTACCGGCTTTTGGGCGGTGTTGGCCGGTATCTTTCTGTACGATTCGGCAAAGTCGATAATTCGCGAGATCGAGGCGGCTCGGGCGACACTTGTCGAGGATGTGATGCTGCTTCCTATCGCGGCCGATCCCGACTCGACGCTCCAGCGTTTTGTGGATGAGGTCCTGACGGTTTACCCGCAAGCGGTTTTCCCCGTGGCCCGCGACCGGCAGCTTTTCGGAATGCTCGTGCTAAAGGACGTGAAGCTGATCGATCGCTCCGAATGGAGCCGGAAAAGTGTCCGGGATGCGATGCGTCCGGTTACACCCGACCAGTTCATCGAGATCGGTGCGACGATCCCGGAGGCACACGCGTTGGCCGCGGCGAACGGTTGCGGAGCGGTAGGTGTGATCGACGATAGCGGTCAGCTTGTCGGATTTTTGCCCGTCGGAAACAAAGTCTAGACCGGTCACTTGGGCAAACTTGTAGGATTTTCAATTGGGTCGCGATAATAATAGAACGACGGAAATATAATCAGTCTCGTTCGGGTCGATACCCGCTGACGACGACAAACCTGAGGGACTCAATTTATGCTTGCTGTTTTAGGCGCCCTTGTGGCTAACGGTCTGATCACGATCCTTAAGTTGATCGGTGCGGTGATGACAGGATCTTCGGGAATGATGGCCGAGACATTTCACTCTCTTGCCGACACGACTAATCAGATTTTCCTTTTGCTCGGCCTGCGATTCTTTAAGCGTCCGCCCTCGGAGAAACATCCGTTCGGTTACGGCAAGGAACGTTTCTTCTGGTCGTTCATCGCCGCGATCTTTATCTTTGGCGTCGGTGCGACCTTTGCGATCTATGAAGGATACGACAAGCTGATCCACCCGCATGCGCCGCAGAATCTGAACTTGGCCTATTGGATACTCGGCATTTCGTTCGTCCTCGAAGCCGGCTCGATAGGGCTCGCGCTGTATCAAGAAGTACGGGAGGCGCATCATGAAGGGCTGGGCTTCATGCAATACCTCCGCGAGTCAAAAGACCCGACTGCAAAAACGGTCATCTTCGAGGATTCGGCTGCCCTCATCGGAATCGTACTCGCGGCCGTCGGGATCTATCTTTCGGATCATTACGGCGCCTATTGGGACGGCGTGGCTTCGATCTCGATCGGTGTCGTGCTTGCGATCGTGGCATTCGTATTGGCGCGCATCTCGCGTGGGCTTCTGCTTGGGGAAGCGGCGATCCCGTCATCCGTTGAAAAGATCCGTGCGGCTATAAATTCGCATCCCAACGTCAATCAGGTGGTCGAGCTTTTGACGATGCATATGGCGCCGAAACAGATCCTGGTGAACGCTCATGTCAATCTTAATGACGAGCTGAAGGGCGACGATGTCGTACGAACAGTTGCTGAGATCGAGGCGCGGATCAAGCAGGCTGAGCCCAAAGTGGATATGATATTCTTAGAAGCCGCGAGCCTTACGAACACCGACGTTAAAGACCCCCTTCCGCAGCATATCGGATAGGATAACGCGACAGCGGACTTTTGGCAGTTGATGCAAAAGCCGCTCGAAACAAATGCAGTTTACCGATTACATCGCCTTGAACACCTTTCGCAACGTGCTCGACATTGCGTTGGTATTCATCATTGTATATGTCGTCCTGAAACTGCTTCGTGGAACGCGGGCAGTGCCGACGGTTATCGGGCTGATATTGCTTGGGTCCCTTTACTGGCTGTCGCTCGAGCAGGATCTCGCAACACTTGAGTTCGTTCTGCGCTACGCGGTCGTCTACCTCGGTTTTGCGATTATCGTGCTTTTTCAATCTGAGATCCGCCAGGCTCTGATGTATTTCGCGAATCGTCTGCGGTTCCCGATCCTGGGGCGGCAGCGGGGCCAGTTCGGCGGCAGCGTCTACGACGAGATCGTGCTGGCCGTGACAACGCTTGCGACGGAAAAGATCGGTGCCCTGATCGTGATCGAACGAAAGATCGGACTTCGCAATTTTATCGATGCAGGCGTCCAACTCGACGCACGCATCAGCTATGACTTGCTGGTATCGATTTTCAATCCTGCGACGCCGCTCCATGATGGAGCCGTGATAATTCAGAACGAGCGCATTGCCGCCGCCTCGGTCTTCCTTCCGCTGACGAAGAACCCGAGCGTCTCGCGTGAACTAGGAACGCGTCACCGGGCGGCGATCGGTATCACCGAAGGCTCGGACGCGATATCTTTGGTAGTGTCCGAGGAAACCGGGCTGATCACATACGTCGAGGCGGGCGAGCTACGCCGCAATCTCGATACTACACAGCTTCGCAAGACGCTGCTCGATGCGATGGAGATCCCACTCGTCCAACCAAAACGCGAATCGACCAAGACGATGAAGGAAGAAGAGGCGGAGATCACGATTGGATAGTGAAAAGTGAAAAGTGAAAAGTGAAAAGTGAAAAGTGAAAAGTGAAAAGTGAAAAGTGAAAAGTGAAAAGTGAAAAGTGAAAAGTGA
>JBKJOR010000370.1:0-3992 GCA_046595575.1 Pyrinomonadaceae bacterium
AGGAGCGTTAGCATCGCTTCCCTGTGACGAGATAGCTATAGGAGGAGCATCCGAAAGATCACCCGACGATCCCCCGATGTCTGACAGTGTCTCCGGCGAACGACCTAGCCTCTACGAAGAACGGTCGGTCTATAAAGACGACAGCATTTCCAGACCATCTCAAGAGTTGGAACAAAGCGATCCGCATGCTTCACGATCGATGTTCGATTCAGTGAGGATCATGGAACCGAAGCGCCAGGATGATGTCGACACGCGGATCCAGGGAATATCAGACCCGATTCCCGAAGCACCGATGCCTGCAATACTGTCGGAAACGAAGAGTGTCGAAGCAAAGGCGTACACCGAGCCGAATCTGGGAGTCGGCGGTGATACCGACGGAAAGCGGTCGAAACTTAAGCCACTCAGCGAAGGAACGATACTCAACGGCCGGTACGAGATAGTGAGAAAGATTGGCGGCGGCGGGATGGGTGCCGTCTACCTGGCTAGCGACAATAATCTTGGAGGCGTGCTGCGGGCCGTCAAGGAGATGGTCCAGTCGCATATCGAAGAGGAACAGCAGGACAAGGCGATCAATGACTTTAAGCGTGAATCGATGATCCTCTCGACGCTCGACCACTTTTCGATACCGACGATCTACGACTATTTTTACGATGCAGACGAGGGTCGCTTCTACCTCGTTATGAAGTACATTTCGGGAGGCGATCTCTCATCGAGACTGCGTTCGGCACCCGAAGGAAGGATCGACGAAAAAAGTATTACCCAGTGGGCGATAGAGATAACGGACGTTCTCGATTATTTGCACAGCCAACCGTCGACGATCGTTTACCGCGATCTCAAGCCGTCGAATATCATGATCGACGGTAACACCGGTCGGATCATGCTCATCGATTTTGGCATTGCACGTTCGATCAGCCAAAAGGAAGAGAAGGGTGTCACGGCTGTCGGAACCATGGGCTACGCTCCTCCCGAACTCTTCAGCGGGAACGTCGAACCTCGCTCCGATATTTACAGCCTGGGCTCGACGATGTTTCATCTATTGACCGGTGCTGATCCGCAAAGCAATCCGCTGCTCATCTTCGATTTCCAGAAGAATCCTCGCCCGAGACAGATCAATTCACAGCTCTCGGACCAGATCGAACGTATTTTGATGCGATCGGTCGAATACAATGCCGAGACTCGATTTAGCTCCGCAGCCGAGATGAAAGCTGTGCTGGAGGAACACCTCGAGAATCTGCGATCGGGAAATCTTACATATGGCGTGAGTGCGGCTCCGGCATCTGTCAGCCTTGAAAACCAGTCGGTGTATTGCGGCTTCTGCGGACAGCGTATTGTTGCGACCGATCTGTTTTGTGCCTTCTGCGGTGCGAAACAGCCGATCGGTCAACAGGGCGTTCACTCCGAAATCTACATGCGCTCCGCTCCGACGGCAAAGCTCATCATAGAAGGTACAAGCGAGCTGACGACGCCTGCCTTCTCGCTGCAGAAAGACGAAAATCTGGTCGGCCGCAGAGATCCGATGTCAAATATTTTTCCCGAGATCGACCTCTCGAAATACGATCCTCAAACCAAGATCTCACGGCGACACGCCCGCATCTGGCGCGACGGAACGAATTTTCTTGTCGAGGATCTCGGGTCGTCGAATGGGACGGTGCTTGCGACGATAAAAACAGATTCGCTGCGATTGGCGCCACATATGCCCCACGTCCTTTCAAGCGGCGACAAGTTGAAGATCGGCGATACGACGCTGCACTTCCTGATCGGGTAGAGCTAAGCAATTATGAGTGCAGTTTCGGATCGCACCGCCGAAGTTAGACGGCCGGGGACCAGGGAGATAATAGTTGAGTTTTCGCCTGAGCAGGTGACGGCCCCGTTTCTTCTTCGGTGCGGAGCCTTATTGATAGATTACATTCTCATCGTTGCGATTCCGGTGATTGGACTTTTGCTCAGTCGTTTCTCCGGAAACGATGGCGTCAAGCTGCTTAATGACGGCTTGAATAATGCGGGTTGGTTCATCGCCTTTCTCGCCGGCCTTTGTAACTTGCTCCTCTTGCCCATGTTCACCGGACAGACGGTCGGCAAGATTGTCACCGGTTTGAGAATGGTCAACATGGACGGCTCAGCCCCGTCGATTAGACAGATGGTAGCGAGACAGACATTGGGTTATTTCTTTACGCTGCTCACTTTTGGGCTCGGGTTTTTGATTTCGTGTCTCAACGCAAATGGGCGAGCTCTGCACGATTATTTGACCGGAACGGTCGTGATATACGCTGACCGGCGCCTGCGTCCTTAGATCTTGGAAGGTATATGGCTCAGTTGATTTTGAAAAACGGATCGGATGGCGGCGAGCGGATTCCACTCGCCCGCCTTCGCACGACTATCGGCCGCTCAGCACGAAGCGATGTTTGTATCCCGGATGCTTTTGCATCGCGGCTTCACGCCGAAGTGCGGCAAGAAGGCGAGGGCTACTGGCTGCAGGATCTGGGCTCAGCGAACGGAACACGGTACAACGGAAACCCCGTTAAGTTGCCGATCCCTTTGTTGTCGGGCGGTGAGATACAGATCGGCGAAACTACGATCGTATTTGACGAAGAGCGGCTCCAAATCTTGGGCGGAGCAACGCTGATCGCGGATCACACTGAGGCTCTTGACCCGTCAAAGACAATATCCCTACAGAGCCGGAATATCCCGACGACCGAGCTTCTAAAAGAACAGTTCTCGTCGCGAAACGACTTGCTCGGACTCATCAGCAAGGTTGGCGTCGCCCTGTTGTCGGCGAGTGACCTCGACGAAACGCTGAATCAGGTGGCCTCGCTCGTTTTCGAAGCCGTTCCGGCCGAACGCTGCGTCATCATGCTCCGCGACGAAAAGGCCGAAGACGGAATGAAGATCATGGTCGCGCGGATCCGGGGCAACGACGAACCGCTGCAGGAAGTTCGTATCAGCCGAACAGTTCTCGATGAGGTGCTAAAGAACGGAAAGTCTGTTCTCACAGCCGATGCTCAGATGGATCCGAAGTTTGCGAGCCAGACTATGGCCCTCCAGGGAATACGGTCCGTGCTTGCGGTACCGCTCAACGTCGACGAACGTAACGTGTTCGGATTGATCTACGCCGATTCACCGACCTACGAAAATACGTTCTCCGAAGAGCATCTCAATATCCTGACCACTCTCGCATCGGTCGCGGCTATCCGTGTTGAGAATGCGAAGCTTCTCGAAGAACGCTTCGAGCGCGAACGAATGGAACACGAATTGGAGCTGGCGACCGAAATCCAGCAGCGGTTCCAGCCATCGTCACCGCCGATCGTCGAAGGCTATGAGTTTCAGGGCATCTCGTTCTCGTGTTACGAGATCGGGGGCGACTATTACGATTTCATCCCACGTCACGACGGCAAGATGCTGATTGCCCTTGGCGACGTTTCTGGTAAGGGAACGGCAGCGGCGCTTTTGATGTCGAGCCTTCACGCTTCGATCCACGCTCAATCCGCGGCCCGGAGTTCGCTTGACGAGACGGTTCTTTCGGTTAATAAGTACCTCGCAGAGAACACTCCGGCGAATCGCTTTGTCACTCTTTTCATCGCAGAACTCGACCCGACCAACGGCATGCTCAAGTACATCAATGCGGGACACAATCCCCCGTTGATCGGCCGGTCTGATGGCTCGGTCGCTCAACTTTCATCTGGCGGATTTCCGTTGGGGATAATTCCCGGGGCAGAGTTCGAACTTGGCGAGACGATACTCAATCGCGGCGAAGCTCTCGTCGTCTACTCCGACGGCGTTTCCGAAGCAAACAATATTCGCGATGAGGAATTCGGGATGGAACGGCTGATCGATGTCGTTCGCAGAAACCTTTCGGCCTCGGCAGCCGGGATGCGGGACAAAGTCGAATCGGCCCTCTCGGCCTTCACCCTGACCGCTCCGGCGAACGACGACATCACGCTGGTGATCGTGAAACGGATCTGAGGAGAAATCGCTAAACGTGATCAAAAGCGGAG
>JBKJOR010000445.1:0-5319 GCA_046595575.1 Pyrinomonadaceae bacterium
GATCTACGCCGATGACGGCGAAACCGTTCTTGCCGAGTTCGCGATCGAGAAGCGCATCCCGATCAAGGAACAGGACATTCCACAGAACGTCGAGGACGCTCTGATCGCCATCGAGGACAACCGTTACTACAATCATATCGGTATTGATCCCTACCGTATCGCCGGTGCGATCTACAAGAACCTGACCGGCGGACGTCTCGAAGGCGGTTCGACGATCACGCAGCAGCTTGCGAAAAATCTGTTCCTGTACAAAGACCAAACCTACACGCGTAAGGTAAACGAATGGGCCGTCGCCCTGCAGATCGAGCGGTTCTACACCAAGCGACAGATCCTCGAGATGTACATGAATTATGTTTTTCTCGGGGCTGGAGCTTACGGCTTCGAGGCAGGGGCAAGAACGTATTTCGGAAAGTCTCTGAAGGAGCTGAGTCTCGAGGAGGCGGCGCTCCTTGCCGCAATACCGAAGTCGCCGGAATACTCCCCGACTCGCAGTCTCGAAAAAGCCAAGATGCGTCGGGACATTGTCCTCGATCAGATGACAAAGTATTTTCCCGACCGATATTCGCAGTCGGCGGTCGACGTCGCCAAAGCAAAGCCGGTCAAGCTTGCCGACACCGCCTTCTACCAATCGCTGCCGAAATCTACCGCGTGGGACTATCCGGTTGAGGAGATACGTCGCTATCTCGAGAACGAATATACGACCCGCGTCGCGCAGGGCGGTTTGAAAGTCTATACGACGATAAATGTCGAGGCGCAGAAGATCGCGACGAAGGTTATACGCGAGCGACTGCGTACATTCGATCGCGGCCGACGGTGGCGTTCGGATTACCAGAACATACTCGTCGATGCAGAGGGCCAGCCGCTTACCGACGAGAAAGAGATCTCCAACAAGCTCACATCATTCAAGCATGCCGATTGGTATGGTGACGAGTATGAAGAAGGCGAATTTATAAAGGGCCTGGTTGTTCGAGCTAATGCCGCGTCGGACGAGGTTGGGATTCGTTTTGGCAAGTACAAGGCTGTCGTGACCGCGGCAGATATGGGACGCAGCGGCAAGCGTCCTCGCGAAGAATTAAAGCCCGGCTTCCTTGGGGAATTTGTCGTAAAGAAAGTCGACAACGAAAATCAGATATTGCAGGTCGAACTGTCGCAGGTGCCTGAGATACAGGCGTCACTGGTGTCCATCAACGCTAAGAATGGTGAGATCGTGGCGATGGTCGGCGGCTACGATTTTCACACGAGTAAATTCAACAACGCGACACAGGGTTTACGACAGACCGGGTCTGCGTATAAGCCGTTCATCTACACGGCCGCGGTCGAAGATGGAATGACGCCCGACATGCTAGTCAGCGGTGCACCGATCAAGCGCGGCGGTTGGATGCCGCACAATTATGACGGAAGTACGAGTCACGCCAACGTGCCAATGAAGATCGCGCTCGCAAAATCCTACAACCTGGCGGCGGTGCATTTGCTTGAGCAAGTCGGTATTCAAGCCGGCGGGCAAATGGTCAGACGGTTCGGCATTACGAACCCGATGGCTCCTAGCTTACCCTCCGCTCTTGGCGCCAGTGAGGCGTCCCTGCTCGAGATGACGTCGGCTTATTCGGCGTTCCCGAACAAAGGTGTCAGGGTCCACCCGCACCTCATCCGGAAAGTGTACAGCCGCGACGGAACTCTGCTCGAAGAATCTAAGAACGCGACATCCAAGGTCACTAATGAGTACGTGGCGCTAACGATGGTCGACATGATGCGCGGCGTCGTGAACGGCGGAACAGCATCCGGTGCATCGGCGGCCGGACAACCGCTGGCGGGCAAGACCGGGACCGTGAACGATCACACCGACGTTTGGTTTATCGGGTACACGCCGACGTACACGACGGGTATCTGGATGGGCAATCCCGAGCGAAAAGAGTCGCTCGGCAGCGGTATGACCGGCGGCGTAGGAGCAATGCCTTTCTTTAACGCTTTCATGAACGCTTTCATGAAGGATAAGCCGAAGGAGAGCTTCCCAAGTGTGCCGCCGATACCGGCTGACATCAAAACGCTGATGGAGCGAAATAAGCGCGAAGAGCTGGAGAAACTGGAAAAGGCCGATCAGGCTGCTATCCGGTCGGGGGCGACGTCTAGCTCAGGCAGCAGTTCCGCGACGGGGTCAGTACCCGCAGCGCCTACCACAGCCAGCCCCGATTCAACCAGCAGTTCGACCGATCCTCCAAAGGCGAATCCGTCGGGTGATGATCCGCCGGCTATTAAACCTGTAATTACACAGCCGCCGACACGCGAGCCCGACCCGAAGCCGGCGGAAGTTCCCGAAGGCAAGAAGCGGAAGGGAAAGAAGGGCGACGGGTGAAGGCAGAAGGATGAAGGATGAAGGGAACAGAGCAGAGTTACCTACGGGCCTTCACCTTTCGAACTATCGTATCGAGTATGGCAGTGAGTTCATCTGTTTCCTTTTTTAGTGAAGCCAATTTTCGTTCCGGGAAATAATTGCCCTCGACCAGCATTTCGAGCCAGTAACTGCTTTCATCGAGCTCCTGCAACGCACCTTCGATTTTGCTTATGAAATCAGCGTTGGACTTCGCTCGACAAGCTTCGCGATACTGAGCGCCGGCGACGTTCCAGAACGAGCTAATTGCCGGCCAATTATTTGGGCCGAACCTTGTCGCGGAAGAGAATCATAGAGACGCAACACACGAAGGCCGTAACTTTTCAAACGAATCCTTAAATCGCGACCTGTACTCTGTGGGAGAGTTTTCATCCTTCGGCCTTCATCTTTCATCCTTTGAAGGTCATCCTTCGGCAAACCTTCCGAGATAATACGGCAGCATTTTTCGCCACCATGGCCAGTCGTGATCGACATCGGTTCCCCACAATTCGAGTAGGTGCGGGATGCCTTTTGCATGAAGGATCGACGAGAGCTCGCGGCTGCGGTCGGGAGCTTCGTATGAACCCTGACCCGACACGATGACAATCGAATCTGCCTTCTGCAAACGCGGAAGGTGATGGTCATCGTTCAGGTTCTTCATGTACATCGCCGGGTTGTTGAAGTAGACGTTCTCGTCGTAGAAGCCTTTGTCGAGATAATTATAAATGTCATAGCTTCCGCTCATCGCGATCGTGCCGCGAAAAGAATCGGAGTGTTTGAAGTAAGTATTTGCCGCCAGAAATGCGCCGAGCGACGCCCCGGTCGTCAGCGGCTTCGCGTCGTCGCCGCACTCGTTGCGGATGAGCGGTAGAACTTCTTCCATGATGTACCGATCGTAGCGGGCGAGCATTTCAACCTTCCACGCCGGGTGCGATTCGCGGTTCAAGAGACTGTACTTGTTGACGGAGTTGATCGAGTACGCGCGTATTCTGCCGGCTTCGATCAGGTCCTTGATCGCGTCCACCAGATGGAACCGCTCGTACTCGAGATAATCCGCCGCAGCCGTCGGGAACATTAGTACCGGATAGCCCGCGTGTCCGTATGCCACCAGCGGCATGTCCATGTTTAGGTTGTGGCTGTACCACGAAGTAATATCTCTTCTCATATTTGTCAGAGCCGGGGCGCTCCCTTGGCAAACTATTTCAGAATTGTTATTTCCCGTGTCGTTGAATTATAACCACCGTTGTCGACAAGACCGCCATCCTCGTCGACGAGCTCGAGCTTTATCGAGTGCTTGCCGGCTGTCCAGCCTGATAGCCAGATCGGCGCCCATTTGTCGATGTATTTTGCTTCGCCCCCGTCCACCGAATAACGCACACGATATGTTCCGCCATCGCCTTGGAGCTGCCCACTCGCAAGCCAAAAATCGATCATTATCGGATCGGCCTCCGCGGCCTTGTACTCACCCTTCGGACGGCTGTAAGTCAGCAACGGCATGGACGAGTCAACGGCCCCGGCCGTCGAATTCTGCATATCCTTGCCTTCGCGAACCGGTGCGGCATTCGCGTTTGAATTTGCATTCGACATCTGCTGACCGGAGTTTGTTGTGGCCGGTTTGTTCGCGTCACCGCCGCCGTTCTTGACCGAGAATTTCACCATCTGGAACGACCCGACATTCTTATAGCTTTCGTGCCACGGTCGCGAGGCAAATACGCGCAGTGTGTGCTCGCCATCCGCGACATTCCGCAACTCAAATTCCTCGTCGAGGTTGTAATATGCCTCGTAGGGCTGGTTGTCTAGGATCACATGGATGTGATTTCCCATCTGGGTCGCCGGATCTTTGTGCGGCTTGTAGCCCTTCAGATCGCCCGAGATATTAAGTTTCACTTTCACGGTCGAGCTATTCACATTTGCGTTTGCGGCGGGCTCGACGATCTTCAATGTCGGCTGCGCTGCATCCTGCTCGCCGCGCGCCGCCATCATGTCCTTGATCCGCTGTGGTGTGTCGACGACCGACAGTGTTTGAGCCGCCGGTGATGAGTTGGCGGCGTTCGATGCGTTGGAAGAGCCAGTGTTACTTGCCGGCGGTGTACCGCAAGCTGCCACGGCAAAAGGGACTGCCAAAAGAAGAAACTTGATTCTCATAAAAAATACTCCCGAACAAAAAGGCGGAAACCCAAGCGGTAGCGAGGGTGCCCTTACCCAGAGCAAAGTCTAGACGGTCACACTCCCTACCGGTCGTGTTTCTGCCTGTGCTGCCGGCATCCTATAACCAAACACGTCCTCAAAATTCACCACGATCCGATCCTCGACTTCCACCATACCGATCTCACGATCGAGCAGTCTGCTCATCGACGTGACCGGCTCGCCTTCGCACGCGATGATCCAGTTGTAGTAACTAAGATCGGTATTCACGTTCAAAGCAAAGCCGTGCGTTGTGACCCAGCGTTTGATGTGGACGCCGATCGCGGCGATCTTTCCTTCGGTGGTGTGCACGCCGGTCAGGCCCTCGATCCGAAACGCGTCGATACCGAAATCAGACATCGTGCGGATTAAGACTTCCTCGATGTCGCGAACATATTTGTGCACGTCTTCGCGGTCGGGAGAAAGTGATATGACAGGGTAGCCGACGATCTGTCCGAGACCGTGATAAGTCACCTTCCCGCCACGGTTTGTCTCGAACACCTCGACGCCAAGTTTTCGGAGCATTTCCGCGGTGGCGAGTACACCGTTTTCCTTTGATCGGCGTCCGAGCGTGAATGTATGGGGGTGTTCAAGCAGCAAGAGAAATTCCCGCGTCCGTGCGTCTATAACCTCACTTTCCAGCTGCCTTTGCAGCTCAAGGGCTTCTGAATAGGCAACGCGGCCGAGCCTGCGAACCTCCAACGATCTCTCCGACATAGCAATATGATAAAATGTTCAGCACGCTTTGAACAGGTGGGTAGAACGATGAA
>JBKJOR010000245.1:0-4798 GCA_046595575.1 Pyrinomonadaceae bacterium
CGCTGTGGTCGCCATCGCCTCGCATATTTTATCGATCTTCGCCTGATCGAACTGGGCCACAGCTTGAAAGGCACGGTGGGCGGCTTCTACCGCGTCCCGTGCCTCTTGTTGTGCAATTAGATCTTTGTCGCCCATCTAGTCAATTACGAATTGCGAGGTGGGAATTACGATTTACAAACTCTGCAAACACGGCCGCGTACCCGGAAATCGTATTCGTTATTATCGATTCGTAATTCACAGCGCTATCGTGTCTTTGTCTTGTTTCCCTGAATTCCCGTTCCAGTGCCGCCAGCATCCCCCGAACCGAGTTCGCGTCCGCCGCCGCCACGAAGGGCTTTTTCATCAGGGCTCAAACCCGTCGCTCCGCCGCGGGGAAGAACTCTCTCGACTTCGTTGTGTGGTCTAGGGATAACGTGAACGCTTATGAGCTCACCAACACGTCGTGCCGCCGCCGCTCCTGCATCGGTCGCGGCTTTGACAGCGCCGACATCGCCTCGTACAAAAATAGTCACGTACCCTGCTCCGATATACTCTTTGCCGACTAGTGTGACGTTTGCGGCTTTGACCATGGCGTCGGCCGCCTCGACTGCGCCGACAAAACCTTTGGTCTCGACCATTCCGAGAGCTTCTAGACTCATTATCAGTTCCTCGCTTTTTGCCTTTTGAGATTCTCTAGCACGACGTGAATTACGCTTAAACCTAACACGCCACTTACTCAATAATCAAGCGGTAAACATTGAATGAATAGAGTTTCAAATGATTGACAACCGTCGTTTAACAAGGCTATATTTCATCTTTAAGACGAGAGCGTTGCCACTTTCGGTACCGGCGGAAAACCACTAAGACATGTCATCATCCTTGGGCGAAAAATTGCGACAGGCTCGCGAGGAGCGAGGTATATCTATCAGCGAGGTCGCCGAGCAGACCCGGATCTCTTCCCTCTATCTCAAGTCGATCGAAGATGACAATTACAAACCGCTCCCGGGCGGTATTTTTAATAAGGGTTTTATCAAGTCGTACGCGAAATACGTCGGGATCGATGAGAATGAGGCTTTGCAGGATTACGCAGTACTTGTTGAGCAAAACCAAAACGACCAAGAAGATCTAAACCCGAAATATCGTCCTGAAGTTCTGACGGATGATCGCTCGGTATCGTCGATGCTCCCGACCATCATCTTCGCCGGAATCATACTGGCATTGATGACCGGCGGAATACTTGTCGTCGTGAGCTATATTCAGAGTCAACCCGAAACACCGCCGGTAGCGACAAATTCTGGGCCATCGAATTCGGTAAATAACAGCGGAGCGGACAACCCTTCTCCGTCCGGCCCGACCGCCGTTCCAAACGAGATCCGACTTGAGTTCAAGGCGCTGCAGGAAAAAGTTTCCGTGACGTCGACGGTAGATGGCAATCTTGCATACGATGAGATAACGACCGAAACTCCTAAGACGTACACTGCGCAGCAGAGTGTGAAGTTACGTTACTATCGGGGTTTTGCGGACAAAATCCAGATCGTGTTGAACGGTAAGCAACTTGCTCCACCGGCTCCACCCGTTAAGGGGAATATCGAATTCGAAGTGAACAAAGATAATGTGGCGCAAATACTGGAGGCAGGCCAAATAGCGTTGCCGGATGCACCTGCACCGACTGCGGCCGTATCATCGCCTCCGCTAGCTGTGGCGAATTCGGCTTCGCCGCCAGCGCAGACAGCCGCTTCGACACCGCGGGTCTCGGCAGCATCACCGCGGCCGGCTTTTACCCCGCAGCCAACACCGCGTCGATCGCAAACGCCGATCATCGTCGGACGGCCGCCAACGGCTCGGCCGTCGCCTAATTGAAATGTTCGTCGCGATTCGAATCGGAACGGATGTGTTCTTAGCGAGCCTGCCGAAAGCGTGCGGGCTTTTTTGTTACTTTTGACTTATGAAGATTGAGGAAATAAAGGAAGGCTTAACGTTCGACGATGTGCTGCTTATTCCATCGTACTCGGAGATATTGCCCGGCGAAGTGGACACAAAAACGAAGTTCTCGAGAGGTATCGACTTGAACATACCGCTCTGCTCGTCCGCCATGGATACGGTTACCGAGGCCTCGCTGGCGATTGCCCTCGCCCAGCAAGGCGGCATCGGCGTGATCCATAAGAATTTTTCGATCGAGCAGCAGGCCGAAGAGGTCGACAAGGTGAAACGCAGCGAGTCAGGAATGATCGTCGATCCGGTAACAATCATCGACAGCGCTCTTGTATCGGAGGCGCTCGAAATAATGCGGCGCTTCAAGATCAGCGGTGTACCCGTCACGGACGCGCACGGGCTGCTAGTCGGTATCATAACCAACCGTGATCTAAGATTTGAGACTCGATTCGACATTCCCGTTTCGGAGGTAATGACTCCGCAGCCGCTCGTGACGGTTCCGGTCGGAACTACGCTGGACGAGGCGAAGGTGAAGCTGCAAAAGCATCGCATCGAGAAGCTCCTGGTCGTGGATGAAGATGGCCGGCTTAAGGGACTAATCACCGTCAAGGACATCCAGAAAGCCATAAACTTTCCCCAGTCGGCCAAAGATAGCCTCGGTAGGTTGCGTTGCGCGGCCGCGATAGGAGCCACTGGCGACTTTCTCGAGCGAGCAGAGGCTCTCGTCAATTCCCGCGTCGACGCGATCGTTATCGATACTGCTCACGGACACAGCTCGAGGGTGATCGACGCCGTCAAACGGGTTAAGGCGAGGTTTCCCGATCTTCAGCTGGTCGCGGGCAACGTAGCGACTGGAATCGCGACAAAGGAGCTGATCTCGGCCGGCGTCGATGCAGTGAAGATAGGTATCGGGCCTGGCTCGATCTGTACAACGCGGGTAGTAACCGGAGCCGGCGTGCCGCAGATAATGGCGATCTTCGAAAGTGTGAACGCCGCGAAGGGCTCGGGAGTGCCGGTCATCGCCGACGGTGGCGTGAAGTTTTCGGGCGATGTCGCAAAAGCGATCGCCGCAGGAGCTGACTCGGTAATGATCGGCTCGCTATTCGCGGGGACGGAGGAAGCTCCGGGTGAGGTCATTCTTTTCCAGGGACGCAACTTTAAAACCTACCGCGGTATGGGCTCGATCGGCGCGATGAAGAAGGGTTCGAGTGATCGCTATTCACAAGAAGGGACGGTGGCCGATTCGAAATATGTGCCGGAAGGTATCGAAGGCCGCGTCGCCTACAAAGGAACAGTGGCGGAAATGGTGACTCAGCTTGTTGGCGGCTTGCGGGCGGGAATGGGTTACACCGGATGCCGTTCGATCAATGAGCTACAAGAAAATGCGAAATTCGTGAGAATCACTTCGGCCGGACTTCGCGAATCTCACGTTCATGATGTTATCATCACGAAAGAGGCTCCGAATTACAGGTTGGAATCTTAGATAGTGTGAGTTCAAGGCTCGCCGAGAATTATAGCCAGCAAACTTGTGCGGTGAATATTTTACTCTGAGATCGATGCCGACAGTCTGTCCCATTCATCATAGAGCGACTTGATCGTCGCGTCCGAGGCCGTGATCTCATCCGTTAGTTTCCTACGTTTGTCGTAATCCGCAGAAGCTTTCGGATGTCCTAATTCAACCGACAGACTGGCCGACTTTTCTTCAAGCTTTGTTATTTCCGTCTCGATCGTTTTTATCCGGGCTTCGATCTTTTGACGCTGATTTTTGCTTAGCGTTGCGGAATGGGTCTTCGCGAAGTTCGTTGCAGGGTTTGTGACTGCTGAATCTACCACTACTTCCGCCGATCTTAGAACAAAGCCATCGTTAAGCTTCCAATCATGAAACTCGGTATAGTTCCCGCTAAAAATCTCGACGCGACCGTCGTCTTCGAAAGATAAGATCTGCGTTGCGATCTTGTCGAGAAAAAACCGATCATGACTCACCGTGATAATAGTGCCGTCGAATTCTTCGAGAGCGGTCTCGAGCGATTCGCGGGCCGGAATGTCCAGGTGATTCGTCGGCTCATCCAAGACCAAAACGTTCTTGCGTGAATAGATCAGTTTAGAAAGTGCGAGCCTTCCCTTCTCGCCGCCGGAGAGATCCCCGACAAGCTTAAAGATATCTTCACCGACAAATAGAAAGCGGGCGAGAAATCCTCGTAGAGCTCCGTTATCGGCAAGCGGTGCGACCCGTCGCAGTTCCTGAATAACCTCGTTTCGCGGATCGAGGTCCTCGAGATTTTGCGCGTAATATCCAATGTCGGCTTTCGTGCCCCAATGAATCTGACCGGAGAGTTCGCGAATTGTGCCGAGGACTGTCTTCAGCAGAGTCGTTTTTCCTGTTCCATTGCCGCCGATGATGCCCAGTGCTTCGCCTCGGTGCAGCGAAAAATTCAGCTTGTTCGCGAGCGCGGAAGCTCCGTACCCGATCGATAGATCTTCGGCCGTCAAAACATTATTTCCGGTGCGCTCGACCTTTTTTAGCGCGAATTGACCACCCGATTTTTCACTCGAAACAGCGTCGAGCTTTTCCATACGCTCGAGCATGTTGCGCCGCGATTTAGCCTGTTTTGTTTTTTGTCCTTCCAGGTTGCGGCGGATGAACTCCTGAGTCTTCGAGATCATCGCCCGTTGATTCTCATACTCGCGCTGCTGCTGCTCGCGTCTGAGCTCGCGTTCAACGACGAATGTCGAGTAGTTTCCCTTGTACAAAACGGCACGCCCGTTCTCGATCTCGATAATTCTGGATGTTGTGCGATCGAGAAAATAACGGTCGTGGCTAATGACGACATAGGCCCGGTCGAAGTCATGCAGAAAATTTTCAAGCCATTCGACGGCATTGACATCA
>JBKJOR010000296.1:0-3227 GCA_046595575.1 Pyrinomonadaceae bacterium
CTCTGCCTTTCCGATAGCTCGCCCAAACTTTTCTGAGGCTCCGCCTCCGCTCCGGTATGAAGGATCGCCGTTTGGTCGGTTACATGAACCTGCGGTCGAGTAAGCTCACCGTCTCGGAACCCAGTCGCAATAACTCCCAGTTCCGACAGGATTGCCGTTTCAGGTTCATCTACCGATGCCGGGCCTTCGAGCAGCTCATTGCCGTCATCTAAACAGTACAGCAATGTGTCGTCGTAATAATCTCGCCTGCATTCAGAGCATCGCTTCATAAAATTCTATTCCGGCAGATTCATCCGCTTCAGCAGGTCTTTGAATCGCGGATCGTCTCGGAGAGATTCAAACTGTTTTCGCCATCTGATAAATCCAATATCATTCTTGCTCTGAAAATCCTTTTCCAGCCATTCGAATGCTTTATTCTTGTCGCCTAATCCCGCATATACGGCTGCGATAAAGACCCCAGCAGACTCGTTTCTTGCATATCTTTCTTCCAACTCCTTCGCGATTGTGGCCGCTTCTGTTCGTTTTCCGACAACGCCGTATGCGTAACCCAAGCTCATAAGTGCAAAACCTGCCCTACTACTAAGTTCAGTCGCTTTCTCCAAGTCTGGGATGGCTTCATCAGTGCGTCCGAGCTCCAAAGACGACAGTCCTAAATTGACGTATGCATAGGAAAAGGTCGGGTCGATTTCGATGACCTTGCGGCAGGTTTCAACGGCGGCCTGGTGATTGTTTTGAAACCTATATATCTCTGCCAAATTGACGCTGATAATACTTGAGAGCGGGTCAAGTTCATGCGCTCGCTGGATTATCACGGCAGCTTCATCATACCGTCCGAGATTTCTAAGGAGATGAGAATACCAATGATACGTGGTTGGGTAATTTGGGTTAAGTTCGATAGCTCTCCTATATTCTCTTTCCGCTTCCACCCATTGCCACGTTAGTTTATACACCTGCCCCAGCGATGCGTGTGCCTCAGCCAATTGGTCGTCAATCGATATCGCACGGTCGGCATAGCTGCGCGCCTGTCCTATGGTTTCGCTCATCGGAGTGCCCGCGTATTCGGGAAGGAGCGCGTAGCAATCCGCAAGGCCTGCGTAAGCAAGCGCATAGTTAGGATCTCGATCAGTCGCGGCTTTGAATTGATCGATCGCTTTCTTGAGATTTTCACCCGTCCGTCTGTTCCAGTAATAACGTCCTTTCAAATACGCTTGATAGGCTCCTGCGTTGGCAGTACCGGACTTGGTTATTCTCGTTTCGTCCTCACCTGTAAGTTTTGACGTCAGCTTAGTCGAAACGTCTTTGGCGATTTCGCTTTGAAGAGAAACAAGGTCGGATTGTTTGCGATTGTATTGCTCGGTCCAAATCACGCGGTCTTTTTGCACGTCGACCAATTCCAAACTAAGCGTCAACTGCTCGCCCCGTTGGACAACTCGCCCGGTCAAGATCGCCTGCACATTCAACTCTTCGCCGATCGTCTGTAGATCCGTGTCTTTGCCTTTGTAGCGAAAGACCGACGAACGCGGTTTTACATTCAAATTCGGCAGATTAGACAAGCTCTTGATCAGCGTCTCAGTCATGCCGTCAGAAAGATATTCGACATCGGGATTACCACTCTCATTGACGAACGGCATCACCGCGATCGATTCGATCTGAGTTGCCTGCGTGGAGTATCGGTATCCGAAAAAGCCAACAAGTACGATTAGCGCAAGCGCGAGGGGTGCGAGCAAAAGCCGCTTGTCGAAACTCTTGGCCTTTGGTATCTCAGTGATACCTGATGGCAAGACCTCAGTCTGATCGGTCGTGAAAACCTGAGCCCGCGTCGCCGCCTCGTTGACACCGTCGGTGTCGCGCAAGATAGCTGTCTGAGGCTCATCTATCGACGCCGGACCGTAAAGCAACTCCGCTCCGTCATCGAGACAGAACATCATTGAGGCATCGTATTCTCTTCCGCACTGCGGGCAACGTTTCATAAAATACTATTCCGGCAGGTTCATCCGTTTTATTAGATCCTTATATCGAGGATCGTCACGGATCGGGTCGAAGGTCGGTCCGAGTCTAAAGGCGCCCGCTGACGCAGACGGTTCCGACAGGATCGCCGTTTGCGGCTCGTCGTCGTGCTGCAAGAAACCACCGGCTGACGCAGGTGGTTCTGACCTGGGGCCGTAGAGCAACTCTGCACCGTCGTCGAGACAGAACATCATGCTGCTGTCATACTCGCGACCGAATCGTGGGCATCGTTTCATAAATGTCTACTTCGGCGTCGTTGTCGGCAGCCGGTCGGCCCGCATCGCGGCGTGGTACGCGAACGATGCGAGGATAACGGCGGATTGCTTGAGGTCCTGTTCCTTTACGCGCTCGTAAGTGTCCATATTCGTATGGTGCGTGCGGATGTCGTAATCGATATAGTCCTGAACCGGATTGAATCCTGCCACCCCCGCTCGAATAAAGCTGACGTGGTCGGTGCTGCCGATCGGCTGCGTAATGTTCCGTCGCGCACCGAGGTCTTTAAAAGGCTCAAGCCATGCGTCAAATATCGGTGCCAACGCAGCGTTGTTTTCGAGATACCAACCATAGATCGGCCCCGCGCCAGGATCGAGATTAAAGTACGCATAGAACTTGTCGCGCGCCGCTTTGTTCGCATCACCGGCTAGAAATTTTTCGACATGACGTGTCGAGCCGATGAGCCCCTGTTCCTCACCGCTCCAGAGCGCCATTCGTATTGTCCGGCGCGGTTTCGCGCCTGTTGCTTTGAGAATACGCATGGCTTCGAGTACGACGGCCGAACCGTCGGCATTGTCGGTCGCTCCCGCACTGGAGTGCCACGAATCGACATGCGCGCCGATCATCACGGCCTCGTCTTTCAGATCACTGCCGGGAAGTTCGGCCAGGAGGTTGTATCCGTTCTTGTCGTCGGTCAGGAACTTTGTCTGTACATTCACGCGCAGCTTAACCGGAACGCCAAGCTCGATCATCCGGACGATCATATTGTAGTGCTCAGCACTCAGGACGACGCTCGGCAAAGCGGCCTCGGCATTATCGCGTCCGAGAACGAATAGCGTTCCATGCTCGCCCCGGTTTGGCCTTATGATCAGGCCCGCACCTGTATCAAAAAGCAGCTTGTTCGTCGCAGTAGGGGTGATCATCGGCTGCGAACCAGCCGGTGCTCGAGGCTGGCCGATTACGACCGGTTCGTCAAAAAGCGTCGGCTGCTTACGGTCGGCCCGCTC
>JBKJOR010000126.1:0-3974 GCA_046595575.1 Pyrinomonadaceae bacterium
ATTGCGACGAGGTCGCGACAAGATAAACCGCCCGTTTTACACGAAGCAGTGGATTCGATTCGGGTACGGTCAAGACGGCGTTTAATATCGTGCTTCGCATCTGCGGCGACATCGTTCCGTGCATCATTCGGATGTCGAGCATATCCATCAAATAGTTGCCGGTCGGATCCGACGCGACCAGTCCCTCGAGGTCGCCATAGGCTATCGACGTCCCTGCAGTAACACGACGTTCGGCGTTGGTCGGAATGCCGTTGAAGATCATCGTATTTACAAAATTGATCCGCGATACGGATGTGCCTGTCGTTAGCAGTTCGAATTCCGGGCCGTTAAATGTAGTTCCTGGCACGATGTACGACGACGAATAGTAATTAAAGACAGAGGGTGACATGAACGCGACCTGTCCCATCGCATTTGTCTCGGACGTTAGCACGCCGTCGCTGATCGACGAACGATCCGCCGAACGCGCGTCGAACTGTCGTGCAAGGGTTGTCGCGAGCATGACCGGCTCGCGCAGCTTGCCGTAACGCGGCTCGGTCTTGCTATCGCCGCGGGCCTCGGGGTCGAGCAAGATCGCCCTTATAACTTCCTTTAGCTGCGACGGGTTCGTCCGGTTGGCATTAAAAACCGCCGTCACTCTGCCGACATATGCCGGCGTCGGATCTCCGGTGACGAACTGCTGGATCAAAAACCGGCTGACAAACGGAGCCGTACTCGGATGGTTGTAGATGTTGTCGAGCGCCTGGTTGAGCGAGTTGGTAGCGTAGCTTGCAGCCGCGGTTCCTGTGCATCCGGTGCAGGCCGGTATATTCGTCGTTGTCGAACCCGGATAATCCAACAGCGTCTTGGCCGACAGCTCATGATTGTTTGGGTTCGTGATGATCATCGGGTCGATGAAATTCGGCGAACCCGGAAACCGGTTCGGGCAAAGCGTCGGTGATGTCTCACACAGGCTCCAGCCGGTTAATAGCAATGAAAAGTTGTCGATGTCCTGCTGATCGTAGTTCGGGATCGGATTACCCTGGCCGTCGGTTTGGATAGTTCCGTTCGGATTGAGGCGGTACACACCGATATTGAAAAGCTGTAGAAGCTCACGGGCGTAATTCTCGTTCGGGCTGAACCGCGTCGAGACACGCATGTTCAGGTAGTCACCCATTCCCGGGTTGAGCGTCATTTCATACATCAGGGTTCGCCAGTTTCCGAATGCGTTTCTGGATAGAACCTTGTGATAAGCCGCCATGTGAGCCGACTGCTGTGTCTCGACACCGGAGATCACCCAGAGCTGACCAAGCGCCCACGCCACCCTGTGCTTTAGCTGAGCGTCGCCGTAAAGGGCCTCTTGATAGAACCACTTCTGGACGGGATACATCGTGTAGTGATTCGCGTAACAGAAAGGGTCGGTGTCCGGAACGCCGCCGTCGATCTGACCATTGCAGTCGGCGGACGGGTTGGTGGGCCGAAGAGGAAAGCTCGGATATGGATTAGCCGGCGACGGGTACGCCATGTCGAATTGTTCGGCGAGCCAGGTTCGGATGCCGATGCGGCGGACTCGATCGTTTAGCGCCGGCGTAGGTCCGAATGTCGCCTGTTCGAGAAACCGTTTGCGATCGCCGGCCCATCGATAGCCGATGATGTTCGATTCGTCCGCTTCACCGCCTTTAACCTTTGGTGAAAATGGAGTCGGCAACTTCCCGGTATCATCGTTGATCGTCCCGCCGGTCGCCCCGAGCCCGAGCCGAACTCGATTGCTCGAGAGTCCCCGCCAAGCAACATTTATCAAAATATCGCCTTTCGCCGGCGGTTCATCCCAATATCCGATATCGTCGCGGAGTTCGACCGTCAGAGCGAACACTCGATTCTGTTTGTCGATCGGCCACAGATCAATGACCGGGAAACGGTATATCCTCCGACGCGCATCTTCGGCGTAAACGCGAAACGCAGTCGCGTCTTCGCCCGGTAAAAGCGCGACGTTCGTTACGTACACCGTCACCCGTGAATAATGTTCGAACGCGGTCGTAAGCTGAGCACGCGACGCCTTACGCGCTTCGACGGTCGCGAGAGCTAAGGTGGAGTTGGGCGCGGTCAGCAGGACGGGCGTCGGGGAATTCGGATTAGGATCGGCGTCGGCAGAAACGGTCAGCGCACCCAAGAGGCAGGCGACCGTGACGGCGACCGCCGGAAAGAACGTTGCTGGTCTCATTGAATACATCTCGTCGTAGGAAAATGCCCGAGCGTTCTAGTTCGGGTCGAAAGATATCACCGGCGTCGCGAGGGGCGTGTCAGTCGGGTAGCCAAAGTAAAACGATGACACGACACCCGTCGCGCTGTTTCTGATCCACCAGCTCGCATTGCTCGGACGAAAGACCGCGATATCGGTTTTTCCGTCGCCGTCGTAATCGCCGGGAACTGGCTTATCGGTTGCGAATCCGAAATCTACTTCAATGTCCGCTCCGCCGTTGCTCTGCTTTATCCGCCAGAGCATTCGACCAGCCAGGGCTTTTGTGCCGGCGAAGTCGGTCTTGCCGTCACCGTCGTAATCGCCGGGAACCGGAATATCGACGTCCATGATCTGGACCATCTCAGGATGGGTGTAGCCGGCGCTGTATGGCGGAAGCCAAACTTTGAAAGTGTAATTATCAAAGACGGCTATTTCGCTGCGACCGTCGTTGTTGTAATCACCCGGAACCGGGGTCGGATTCACGTTGCACGCATCACCGACTGTTTTTCTGAGGACGTTGTAGTCGGCGTCCGCCACGAAATAGTTACTTATGAAGCAGGTTTCGCCGGGGTTCTGGCTGATGTTGACCTGATAAAGCTGGCCGACATCGGCCCGCCCGTCGCCAATATAATTTCGATTGAACTTCGTATAGCCAAGCTCATAGGACAGGATCACCTGATGTCCGCCTGAGCTTTTATTCAGCCACCACTCATTCGTGTCGCCGGTTTCGAAATCCCACCATCGATAGATGCCGACATCGGTGATGCCGTCGTTATCGTAGTCGGCGGGGGAAGGAATATCGAGTGTGCGTCCAAACTGCTGAACGAACATTTCTCCGTTTACAGGATTGAGAAAAAACCAGTATGACGCCTGAGGTGCGATGTTCGACAAGCGCGATCCCTCGCGATAGAGCGCGATATCCGTCCGTCCATCGCCATTAAAGTCGAGCTTAAAACTGTTGTCGGTGGCGCCGACGCTCAGAGCCTGGAACAGACAAGTGCCAGTAAGAAGACTGATTCTTAAAAAACTCACGATGCAGTTTACTCCTCTTTGCTGGGCTCGAGGTTAGGGTTTTCAAGATTCTAGAATTGAACCCGGATACAGAACCAGAGATTACAGAGTCGCGGAGTTTTCAGAGTTTCTCTCTAACTCCGCACTCCGCATTTCGCACGCAGAAAACTTTTACGAGAGATATCCCGTGGCAGCAAAGCCCGTGAGAACGTGCGACACAATAGCGACCGAGTAAGCGGCCAAACCGATCCGAGCTCCGATAACCGCGAGCCGGTATTGTGCACCGTAGAGAAGAACGCCGACTGTGATCACGCCCATACCGAGCTTTATGGCGAGGAACGGGAGCTCACCGTAATCGAGGACCGTCGCCATTAGATAATTGCCCTCCGTCGTGACGCCGTAGCGAATCCATATGAGAGTGACAAACGCATCGACTATGTTCATTGCGAAAAGCAAAGCGACGGATCGATAAAGACTCACAAGATTTTCTCCCTTACAACTCCGTTTAACGAACCCTTTAAACCACTGAACCCCTGGCAGAAGCCAAGGGTTCGCGGACACGATCTATTTTGTCGAACGGCGAGAATATAACGCGTTTACATTTGGATATCAAGGGAGAGCCTCCAACCATCTATAACCACAGATACCGATCTAAAACAAATCCATTTCTGAATCTGTCTGATCCGCGTAATTCGCGGTTAACAACCGATTTCTTCCTCCTCGATACGTAATCACGGGCGGCGGAAAT
>JBKJOR010000185.1:0-2661 GCA_046595575.1 Pyrinomonadaceae bacterium
AAAACTACGTCAAAGAAGTAGTAGAAAACGGAACATTTTCGGTGGAATCCGAATACGAGCAACAAAGCGAAGTGAGCGACATCAACAGGGCACTGAGTAAAGTGAAGGAACCGCTCAGGAGTTGCCTCGTTTTAAAGCAGCAGGGGCTGTCGTACCGCGAGATCGCGGAGAGTCTTTCGCTCAATGAATCGAGCATTGGAACATACGTCGCTCGGGCTCGAGCAGAATTCATGCGGTTCTACGGCAAGGTGGGGAGAGATACGTTATGAACGTAAAGTGTTTCGAGATTGGAACGATCCAGGCCTTTTTGGATGGCGAGACAACGCCGGAAGTTTCGATGCGACTGACGCGTCATGTCGCGGCGTGCGACGGATGTGCGAGGGTGCTGGCGACCGCGGAAGAAGAGAATTCGTTTGTCTTCTCAGCCCTCGAGCGCGAATTGGATACGCTCGTGCCGACACAGCGACTCTGGTCGCGGATCAACGATTCGATCGCCGAAGAGAAGAGCAGTGCTCCGTTTTGGCAGAAGATCTCTATCTTTGCACGTCTTGCGCTTGTGAATCCCTCTCTTACTGCTGCCGCCGGCGTGGTGCTGGTTCTCGGAATGTTTGCGGTGTTCGTCAGTGTAAGAGATGCGACGGAAACGACTCTCGTTTCATCGCCGCCGGCGCAGTCTGCTCGGGCATCGGCTAAGCAGGAAACTGCGAATATTGCCGTAACGGCCGGTGGGGAGTCGATTCCAACTGGGACCGCAAAACCTGCGGTTGAGATATCAAACCTTTCCAAGAGTGAAATAAAAGAATTGGCCGTAAGCGTTAACGCCAGGGCCGGCCAGCGTGAGATCAAACCGGTGCGGACAGTTTTCGATCCTAATGCTCCGGAAGCGTATCTTCCTGGCGAGGAAAGCTACGTCAAGACGATCTCCGATCTGAACGAGAACGTCGAGACGCAAAAAGACGCGGTCATGACGCCTTCGAATCGCGTTGCGTACGAACGCGACATGGCGGTGGTCAATGATTCGATCGACCGGATGCGCGAAGTAGTTAAAAAGAATCCGCGGAACCAGGCTGCGCGTCAGGTACTTTACTCGTCGTATCAGGATAAGATCGACATGCTTAATTCGGTCGCCCAGCGTGAAGAGCTGATCGCGAGCTTGAGGTAGTAGCCAGAAGAATCCATGTTCGCCCTTCTCAGAAATTTTATCTGCCTTTTATTATTCCTGTGTCTCGCCGCTGTGTTCGCGGCGGACGCAATCGGGCAGGACACGGAACCTCCAAAGGTGCCGAAGCCAAGGGAGAGCATGCCAAAGCCGGGCCCTGAAGCGCCGGTATTTTTTTACGAGGATGGGGTCACGTCAGAGCGCTCGATGCTGGTCGACCCAAACGTTGTGGTTAAGGTTTGCGTTTCAGAAGGTACGTTAAAAATAAACGGCTGGAACAGAGATGAGGTACGGGTGTTCGTAAAGAATGGCCGCAAGTTCGGGATGAAAGCACTCGAGAAGTCGGCCGAAACCGGAAAGGTGAACTGGCTTCGGGTCGCACACTTGGCTTCGGGACCGCCTCGAACTGCTTCCGATTGTCTCGCCGGAGAACGCATCGAGATCGATGCCCCGCTCGGTTCGAGCTTTGACGTATCCGGGCGAGATGTGAGAACTACCGTCGATTCCATCAGAAAGGTGAACATAAACCTGCTTGCCGGAGCGATCACCCTTAGAAACGTCAAGGGCGGGATCAACGCTCAGACGGACCGCGGCGATTTGATGGTTGAAAATTCTGCAGGGACGATCGAACTGGGCGGCACGACCGGAAATATTGTGATCGTCGAGGTTAGTCCGGGCCAGATCGGCGACATGCTAAAGGCGAGAACGCAGAGCGGTCAGATCATTCTGCAGCGTGTCGATCATCGCCAGATCCAGGCTAATTCCATATCCGGATCGCTGCTCTTTGATGGAAAGTTTCTTTCCGGTGGGATCTACAATTTTAGAACTTCAAATGGCTCGATAAGGCTTGCGATTCCGGCCTCGTCGTCTTGTACATTTAAGGCTACGTACGGGTTTGGAACTTTTAAGTCGGAGATCCCGCTAAAGATCCTGACCGAGAATGACACACCTCGAGCAAGGACGGTTGTCGCATCGCTCGGCGAAGGTGCTGCCGCAGTAAGCCTGACAACCAGCAGCGGAAGCATCGATATTCGAAAGACGGAAGGCAAGCCCTAGAAATCGGAAAGTTTCTTGCCCGTTCTCTGTTCGAATTGCTCCGTCATAGAGGGTGAGCCCTCATCTCGCGTCATTCGCTCCAATCGCCACATCGGCAAAAAATAATCACTCATGGGGAGATAGTGCTCGCCTTCGACGATGGACTGACACCAGTCATCGAAGTAGCCGAGTTCGATGCACCGCGCGTAGACGCCAGCGGTGTTGATTTCTTCCAGTTTTCCGAACAGCTTCTCACGCGGGGTGTGGAGGATGAGCAGCACGTTTTCACCAGGTTCGATTTTCATTTAGAGAACATGAATCGTGAATCGTTAATCGTTAATCGTGAATAGTAAATAGTAAATAGTAAATAGTAAATAGTTTGTTCGTAGCCCGAGCAAGTCCGCAATGACCATTAACGATTCACGATTCACGATTCACGATTCACGATTCACGATTCACGATTAACG
>JBKJOR010000399.1:0-6102 GCA_046595575.1 Pyrinomonadaceae bacterium
CTTTCCGCATTTAGCTTCCCATGGTCTTATTGAATGCGATACGGAGATGAGATCGGTTGATCTCCAGGCAATCCCCAGTTCACAACTTTGGACGTGTCGGTACCGCTGTTGTAGATGTACCAGGTTCCGCCGCGAAATACCGCGAAGTCGCTTTTCAGATCGCCGTCGTAATCTGCCGGCTGCGGCTTGTCGCCGTCGATTCCCCATTTGAATGCTTGTGTCTGTGAGTTGCTGCTGCGTTGTACCCAGAAGACGCCCGTCGACGGTCGCCAGATGGCGAGGTCCGTGATCGAATCTCCATCGTAATCAGCGGGGACAAGTTTATCGGTCGGCAGACCCCAGTGACTAACGACGTCGAAACCATAATTGTAGTTGCTCTTGAGGATCCACCAGAAAGAACCCTCGCTGGTTTGCCGTACGACAGCAATGTCAGTCGCCGTATCGCCGTCAAAGTCGCCGAACACCGGAATATCGTTGGTCGCTCCCCAATCGACGATCTGCACACTGGCGTCACTGCTCCGAAGGATATAAAAATTGGTATCAGACGGGCGGTAGACTGCTATGTCGTTACGGCCGTCGGCGTCGAAGTCGCCGTTAACAACCTTGTCGCCCGGGACGCCCCAGGGCTGAGATGCGAAGCTTGTTCCCGGGCTGTTCTGATCCAAACCGTAGTACCACGTGTTCGTGCTTTGGCGGTAGACGCTGACATCAGATTTGCCATCGCCCGTGTAATCACTGCCACCGGTGGCCAGATCGCCAACCGTTCCGAAACTTCGGATCACGTTTGCTCCACTCTCCGAGTCGATCGTCCAAAAAGTTGAAACCGAACTGGGACGATAAATGCTGATGTCCGCACGGCCGTCATTGGTGATATCCGTTCCGGCCTGCCGGCAGTTGCGGAGGTAAGTCACTTTCAGTTTGTACAACGGGCAACCGGTGTTCGGCTCGATCTCGTTTACCCCGATCGAGAAGCTGGCATTCGGTCCTACGCTGAAAGAATACGAACCTTTGTTGATCGTGCTGAAGCCCGAGTCGCCAAGTATATTCGCCGCGGGGTTCGCGGGGTTGAAGCTGGAGTACGCGGCCGACTGTGTTTGATTTCCTGCACAGGCAGTAAAGTCCATTTCGACTCTAACGCATACTGTCTCATTGAATGGATTGACGAGATTATGTGTGTCCCGTCTGAGCGCCGTGCCGTTCTCAAGACCAGCGGAGTCGCCAAGGCAGGTCGACGTCCGTCCGTCACGGGTGATACGGCCGGCCTGCTGGACGTCGCCAGCATTGATAGAACCTTGGATCATGACCGGGTTGACCGCTCGGACGCAGGAATACTGTGCTTGTGCCGACGGAGCGGCAAAAGAAATATAAATCGAGACGATCAATAAAAGGCAATTTAAGGCTTTCATGGTATTTGTAATTCTCCTTTCCGATGTAACAACCCGTCGTGAACGGGCCGTTTCATCAGTAAATGCGTTCGTTCGTCGAAAAAACTATCATCGGAAGGAAAAATTTCTGAGCGGACGGGAGACGGGAGGCAGAAGGCAAGGGGCAGGAGGCAGAAGTCAGAAGTCAGAAGTCAGAAGTCAGAAGTCAGAAGTCAGAAGGCTCTGAACCCACTCCGTCCGCCCAACCCTAACTCGCCTGCCTAACATGCAAAAGCCCGCGCGTAAGCAAGGGCGATACACTCAACGTTGAGCATTTCGCCCTTGCTCACGCGCGGGCTTTTGCACTTTTCAATTCAGATACTCATCTGTGGCTGACACTGACAGCGCCTCATCGAAATTCGGCGCCTCTTCCTCAAGGTTCCAGATCTCGAACAACGCGGGCGGACATTCCGTCACAAATCGCGAAGGCTTTTGCAGGATCGTTTGACGGTTATAGTCTGTCAGCATCAGCGGGTAAGTTATATAGAGCTCGTCTTTCGCGCGGGTCAGGGCGACGTACCAGAGCCGACGCTCTTCTTCCTCACTATCTATCTCGCGCAAGCTGCGCGGCGAAGGGAATTTACCTTCGGCGGCCCAGATAATGAACACAGCTTTCCACTCGAGCCCCTTTGCCTGATGAACACTCGTCAGGGTCAGCAGCTCGTCGTCTTCGCCGCCGGATACAACATCCTCGCCGGCGAGCGGCTGGGCCTCGGCAAAGCGTTCGGTCGAAAGCAGGGCAAGTTCGGATAGAAATGCTTCGGTCGAATCGTACCGGTTCGCATACAACGCAAGGCCACGAATATCCTCGGCACGCGACTCGGCATTCTCATAATTTTCGAGAAGGTACTGTTCGTAGCCGCGTTCGAGAATTAGGGCTATCTGCTTTGCCGGCTGGCCGCGGTATTCATCGGAAACAAGCAGCTCGAGAAGCACGACGAATTGTTGCCAAGCCTTACTGCTTCCAAGCTTGGACGGCAGTCGAAGGCGTTCGACGCGCAGGTCAGTACCACCTGAGTTAGCGCGTGGTGCGGCGCCCAGGTCAGTACCACCTGCGTTAGCGGGTGGTGCGGCGCGCAGTACTAAATCATCGTGCGATGACGTGGAGTCCTGACCACCCGCTAACGCAGGTGGTACTGACCTGTCAGGGTCACCGGTCCCGCCTATCTGCTCAAATATCCGATTCGCCGTCGCCCGGCCAATACCGGGGATCATTTTCAATATCCGTTTCCACGCAAGCTCGTCGCGCGGATTCACGATGACGCGCAGATATGAGACGACGTCCTTGATATGGGCCTGCTCGAAAAATCTTACGCCCGACTGAATACGATACGGAATTCCTCGGCGAGAGAGTTCAAGCTGGAGCTCGATCGAATGGTAGTGCGACCGGTACATGACCGCTATCTCTTCGAGCGGCGTACCGTTGTCGCGAAGCTCGAGAATTCGCGCAGCGACGAACGCCGACTGCTGTTCGACATCGGAGCAAGGAACCAAAGCAGGCAGAGACCCGACCGGTAGGGAGGGTGTGCTTGGGTGCGTGCGGGCCGGATCGAGAACGGAAGAAGCACCCTCCCTACCGGTCGGGTTTCCGCCTCGCGCGGCTCGCAGAATTTTCGGGAACTGCTTTCTGTTATTCGCTATCGACACGTTCGCAAGAGCGAGGATCTCCGGTGTCGAGCGGTAGTTCGTCTCGAGTTTGTAAACTTCCGCCTCGGGATATCGTTTCGGAAATTCGTAAATGTTCGCGAAGTGAGCTCCCCTCCAGGCGAAGATCGATTGTGCGTCGTCGCCGACAACCATCACGTTACGATGTTTCACCGCGAGGAGATCGATCAGCTCGGCCTGCAGTCGATTCGTGTCCTGATACTCATCGACCAAAATGTGCTGGAACTGTTCAGCGTAAAGATCTCCGATCTCTTGCCGTTCGACGAGGAGGCGTTTTGTATTCAGCAGCAGGTCGTCATAATCCATCACGTTTCGTTCGCGCTTTCGCTGGTGATAGATCGCGTCGACCCGCTTGATCTGCGCCGTCAACAATTCGAAGTACGGATACTGACGGACGACAACATCGGCGAGATCCATGTCTGTGTTCGTTCCGTAGCTGATGATGCTCTGGAGGACCTCGGCCTTCGGAAATCGCTTTTTTGTTGTGTCGATCGCGGCGTCCTCAATGCAGAGGTTGAGCAGGTCGCGTGCGTCCTCACTATCGAGGATCGAATAATTTGAATCGTAGCCGATCGAAGTCGCATGCCGCCGCAGGATTAGATTCGCGATCCGGTGAAACGTCCCGCCCCATACGCGATGCACGTTCTGCGATCCGGTCAGCGATTCCACCCGACGCAGCATCTCCCGCGACGCACGGTTCGTAAACGTCGTGAGCATTATCCGTTGTGGTGAAACGCCTTGCTCTATCAGGTAGGCCACGCGATAAGTTATCGCACGCGTCTTTCCCGTGCCGGCGCCGGCGACGACGAGCGCAGCTTTGGGCGGAGATGTAACGACGCGGAACTGCTCTTCGTTCAGCTCCTGCTTGTAACGAGCAAGCCGTTCCGGCAGCCCGCCCTGATCGCGTTTTAGTACATATCGTGCCATCTCAAGTGTTGTTTCATTTATAGCACGCCCGCGCTTTTGGGCAGAAGCCCGCACGAACTCAAGGGCTGATTTCGCGAGTGCTGGACCGCGGCTTTCCAATGGCAGGATTCAGACTTCGACGATCACACCGTCCTCGACCTCTGGGACTTCCGACGCAACGACGATCTGATGGCCGCAGGCAAACTGAAGATGTCGCAGATCACACCCGACGACATCGCGCCGAAGACTAAGCCTAAGGGCGACCCCAAGCCCGGATTCTCAACCACCGAACGACAGTGGGCACAGATACGAAAGGCCGCCGATCGCGATAACACGCCGCACATCTACGCCGACGAACTCAAACGAGAAATGGATTCGTGGACGTTCCCATTGCACTTCATCGACTTCGAAACAGCCGCACCGGTCATTCCGTTCAAGCACGGCCGTCGTCCATACGAGGGACTCGCCTTTCAATTCTCGCATCATGTAGTCGATGCCGATGGCCGCGTCGAGCACCGGGGAGAATACCTCAACGCCGCGCGCGGTGGGTTTCCGAGCTACGATCTGGTCCGTGAGCTAAAGACGCAACTCGAAGGCGACAGCGACACGATCTTCCACTATCACTCGCACGCGAATTCCTACTTGTGCCCGATACGCGAACAGATACTCCGCGATTCCCCTCCTGTCTTAGGAGGGGTGGCAGCCGCTTCGGCTGACGGGGTGGTGCGAACAGCGACCGGATCTTCTACCGAAATCCGCAATCCGCAATCCGCAATCCGCACTCCGCATTCCAACAGATCCCTACCGCCTCCTCCCGGCGCTCTTCACCGACGAATCACCTCGCGACTACGAGATCGTCTTCGAACAAGACCGCATCTCCGACGGCGGAGCCGCCATGACCGCCTATGGCAAACTCCAGTTCCAGGAAATGTCCGACGCCGAACGCCATGCCGTCGAATCCGCACTCCTCAAATACTGCGAACTCGACACCCTCGCGATGGTCATGATCTACGAAGCTTGGAAGGCGGAAGTGTAATTCTGTTGAAGAAGTTTTTGCCGCGGATTTGCGCGGATTACGCGGATAAGAAAAGAGACCGTGTCTATTTCATCTTTCTCTCTTCTTGTTCGTGTCGCTTTCTTGTTTCGTGTGAGTTCGCGTGATTTCGTGGTTCCAGTTCTTAAACCGGAACCACCGAGTTACGCGACAAACCCGAGTAAAGCTAAGAGCCGATCTTGTTTCGTGTCCTTTTCGTGTGATTCGTGGTTTCAGCTCTTAAAACCGAAACCACGAAACACACGAAACAAAACCTAACGTCTACCGACTACTTGATCTTCTTCGCATTCGCCGTCCGCGTCCCCTGCGACATTAGCAGACCTGTCACAACTCCCGCCGCGTCTTTCTCAAACTTAATATTCGCCTTTACGACCGGGATCGTGAACTCGGTCGTCGTAAGAGCACCACCCCGTCAGATGACCCACCCCGCCGACGAAGCGTCGGCACCCCTCCTCAAACCAGGAGGGGAGCTAAATCCTGCCACTCCTCCTAAGACAGGAGGGAGTTAAGGGTGGTGTTACTGATCAGGACTCCCACTAACAGATGGTTCGACTAGGAGATCGTAATGAAAAAAGGTGCCCGGGTTTGGTATTGACAGAAGATGGGAAGTAGAGTTGGAGAAATAATATGGAAACTCAAACTGATTTACCTGAGGCGCCGACATCGCTCGCGGCGTTGGCACAACCGGGCGGGACGATCCGGGTGGAGTTTTCCGGCGGCGGTGGACAGTACGAGATCTGGCGTCGACACGGAGACAGTGGCGAGTGGGGTCTGCACGCGACGACGGAGGGCTTTACGTTTGAGGATTCGCCTGTAGATGCCGGTCAGTACTACGAATATAAAGTACGTGCAGTCGGCGGCGGAGGGGTGTCGGAATTTTCGGGGAGCGCGGTTGTTTATGGGACGGAGTAGGGGTGGGCGGGAGGCAGTTGGCAGAAGGCGGCTTTCACTGACCACTCTGAACTACCACCCTCCTAAAACAAGGAGGGGAGCTTTTTACAGGACTACCACCCCGTCAGCCGAGGCGGCTGCCACCCCTCCTCAAACCAGGAG
>JBKJOR010000403.1:0-2595 GCA_046595575.1 Pyrinomonadaceae bacterium
GGGGAAGTTCGGAGACAAACGGGATTCACGACGCGGAACTAAAACGCCAAACGGAGATCAACGCACAGATCATCTCGAATCAGGGCGGCGAGAATCAATATAAGCTGCATGAGGAGATGGGTAAGTGGATGACCGACAATGTCACCGTCGTCCGCTACAACGATCGTCTAAAAGCAACTGACGAAAAGCTGCTCGAGCTGCAAGAACGCTTTCAGAAGATTTCTATCAACGATTCGAATTTGTGGGCGACGCAAGCCGTTCCTCACGCTCGTCAGCTTTGGAACATGCTCCAGCTTGCGCGAGTGGTAACGCTCGGAGCCTTAAACCGAAATGAGTCGCGCGGAGCGCATTACAAACCGGAGTTCCCCGAACGCGACGATGAGAACTTTCTTAAGACGACGATCGCTGAGTATTCACAGGAAGCTCCAGTCTTCTCGTACGAAGCTGTCGACGTCTCGGTCGTTGAGCCTCGGAAACGCGATTATTCGCAGGGGCGGAAAAAAGCACCGCAAGTTCCGCAGCCGGGAAGCGAGTTGAAGCCTGAAGGGCGCGAGAAGATTTGGGTCGATCAGGCACGAACAAAAGACGGTGAGTCGTTTAAGGATCTAATCGAGGATAAAGGCAATTAGGTTCTGCTCTCTAGTTAATACTTGTTAGTTACAAAATGAGTGAAACGAACGGACATCAGGAAAAGAAGCGGCTCGAGAATCCGCCGACGTCGATCAAATTCAAGATTCAGCGGCGCGCGAAAGCGGGCGCGGATGTTTATTGGGAAACATTCCAGCTACCTTACCGGCGCAACTTGAATATCATCTCGGCACTGATGGATATTCGTAAGAACCCAGTAACCGTAGAAGGAAAACAGACGACGCCGCCGGTTTGGGACATGGGCTGTCTCGAACAGGTGTGTGGTATCTGCACGATGGTGATCGACGGGCGAGTGCGGCAATCCTGCTCTGCCCTGATCGATGATTTATTGCTCGACTCGGGCGGCGACACTATCCAATTGCAGCCCATGTCAAAGTTCCCGAATGTCCGCGATTTGAAAGTCGACCGTTCGAAGATGTTCGATCATCTCAAGCAGGTTCATGCGTGGATCGAGCTCGACGGCACGTACAACCTCGGGCCCGGACCTGCGATCTCGAACGAGACCGCACAGGAGCGTTACGCGTATTCACGCTGTATGACTTGTGGGTGCTGTCTTGAAGCGTGCCCGCAGTACGGAGAGGACGACTACATCGGGCCGCAGGCTATCGCCCAGGCAAAACTTTTCAATATGCATCCTGTCGGGAAAACGAATATGGAAGAACGTCTGAACGGTTTGATGGGCGACGACGGGATAACCAATTGCGGCAACGCGCAGAATTGTATTCAGGTCTGCCCGATGGGCATCCCGCTAACGCGTGCGATCTACGAAACCAACCGCGACATCACGTTGAATGCCTTGTTCGGCTGGTTAAAGAAGTAACCGCGCAATCTCAACTCAAATCTCAAATCTCGAATCTATTCAGAAAAGAATCGTCGAGATGCAGTTCGAATAGATTCGAGATCCGAGTTTCTAGATTGACGAGTCGTTTCGTCGCTAGTCACCACAGACTACATCTGCAGTCAGTCGAGAATCATCACGGCTGCTTCACCCTTGACTAGCATCTCTCCATTTTGATTCGTGCAGATCGTTTCAAGTGTGATAATCGGTTTATCTTCGCGAATGCTAATGACGGTTGCCGTCGTCGTGACTGTGTCCCCGATAAAGACCGGCAGTGTGAACTTCAACGACTGAGAAAGGTACACGATCCTCCGTTCCGTCAACTCGTAACCGAGGACTGAGGAGATGAAAGCGCCGCTCAACATTCCGTGTGCTATCCGGCGACCAAACCTGGTAGTCTTCGCAACCTCTTCATCAAGATGAATCGGATTGTAGTCACCCGACACCTCGGCGAACTTGCGAATTAGCTCATCCGAAACGAGCCGCTCGTTCGAAAATTTGTCGCCAACCTTGATTTCCATAGACGTATCCACGCTCGACTAACCAGCGGTCTTAGTCGGCTAATTGATCTCGCGACTCATCGGTCAATATACTGGCTAATCTACTGCACAGTCGACATGACTGAGAAATCGAAGTCAGGTACGGGTATCGGAGTGTCGACGTCAGCATCGAGGAAGCGTGCCAGTTCATCCGCAGACATTGGCTTTGCCAGTAGATATCCTTGACCACTCTCGCAGCCGAGCTCTTTTAGGACGTCGAGCTGAGCTTCATTCTCGATACCTTCCGCAATGACCCTTAGTTCAAGATTCTTTGCCATCGCGATAATGGTTCTGACGATCTCGGTGTTCGCTCCGTCGCCGCATATAGGCTCTACGAACATGCGATCGATCTTCAGGGTTGAAATAGGTAGGCGGACAAGATAGCTCAAGTTCGAATACCCTGTACCGAAGTCATCGATGTCGATGTCGATCCCAAGCTCCCGCAGCTCATTGAGCATAAGAATCGCCCGTTCCTGGTATTCGAAGAAAACTGTCTCGGTTATCTCCAGTTTCAAGCGCGTTGCGGGAAATCCAGTTCGCCCAAGAATATTTTTAACCTGGTGGACGAGG
>JBKJOR010000429.1:0-9227 GCA_046595575.1 Pyrinomonadaceae bacterium
AAATTGAAAAACGGTGACAAGATCGAATGGAACACGTCACAGGGAACAACTCGCGGGACTGTCGAGAAGAAGACCACTTCGCCGATGATGATCAAGGGACACAAGGTGGCCGCGTCAAAAGACAATCCAGCATTTCTGGTGAAGAGTTCCAAAAGCGGTAAAAAGGCCGCTCATAAAGCTGAGGCATTGAAGAAAGTTCCGGAGTAATTGATATGAAAGCACTATGTTGGTTTGGAAAACAGGATGTACGAATCGAGAACGTTCCAGACCCGACGATATTAAATTCACGTGACGCCATAATCAAGGTTACGTCGACCGCAATATGCGGGTCGGATCTGCACCTTTATAACGGTTACATTCCGACGATGCAGGCGGGCGACATTATCGGTCATGAATTTATGGGCGAGGTCGTCGAGGTCGGCGCGAGCATCACGAATTTGAAGGTTGGGGATCGTGTCGTAGTACCGTTCACGATCGCCTGCGGCAATTGTTTTTTCTGCAAACGAGATCTTTGGTCTTGCTGCGATAACTCGAACCCGACACCCGAGGCACTTGAAACGCTCACCGGCTACTCGGGGTCGGGGCTCTTTGGTTACTCGCATATGTATGGCGGATTCGCCGGGGGACAGGCCGAGTACGTGCGCGTTCCCTTTGCGGACGTCGGGCCGATGAAGGTCCCCGATCATCTTGCTGACGACCAGGTCCTGTTCCTATCGGACATCTTCCCGACAGGCTACATGGCGGCGGTCAATTGCGATATTCAACCAGGCGACACAGTAGCCGTCTGGGGCGCCGGACCAGTTGGGCAGTTCGCCGTCAAATCCGCGTTCATGCTCGGAGCGGGACAAGTCGTCCTGATCGATCATTTTGAAGATCGCCTTGGCCTCGCGCAGAGTGAGAACGAAAATCTGATCACGATCAATTTCGACAAGGAAGAAGTTTACGAACGTTTGCTCGAACTGACCGGAGGACGCGGACCAGATTCGTGCATCGACGCCGTAGGTATGGAAGCGCACGGCACGTCGCCAGATGCGTTGCTCGATTACGCCAAGGCGGCAGTTTATCTAGCGACCGACCGGCTTCATGCGTTACGTCAGGCGATTCACTGCTGCCGCAAGGGCGGGACGGTTTCGGTGCCCGGAGTATATGGAGGTTTGCTCGACAAATTCAATTTCGGCGCCGCGTTCGGTAAAGGACTGACGTTCAAGATGGGGCAGACGAACATGCACAAGTACATGCCGAAGCTGCTCGAAGAGGTCGAGGCTGGGAATATCGACCCTAGTTTCGTTATCTCGCACCGTCTAAAACTTAGCGAGGCCCCGATGGCGTACGAGAAGTTTAACGAAGAAAAGAACCCGTGGCGCAAGGTAGTACTGTCGCCGAACTAAATCTATGATGACGATCACAAGAAATCCTTGGTTTGCACAACAGCAGGAGCCGGACGCCCCGGCTCCTGTGCCCATCAATCCCGTGACACCGCCCCCAACCGGGCCGACCGATCCGTATCCAGTGACGGATCCGGGGGTGCCAGCACCGAATCCGTCACCGGAGCCGGCGCCTTTTCCGAGTCCGCCCGAGCCGATACCTCAGTTTCCGCCTGATGTGAATTTTTAGACGAGCCAGAGTACCGCAGCGAGCGAAGTAACGGAGACGACGATCCACAAGATCGCGCCTTGGAATAATGGTCGCCAACGAGTCGTCATAATACTCTCGAGGGACAGGCTTGCTCCGATAAAGAACAGCGTTACTGTCATTCCCGCTTTCGCGAGGTTGACGAGCGACTCAAAAACGCTCGGTTGAATCCAGGCCGGGGCGTACGTACGCGCGACGACCGCGAGTAGGAAAAGAACGATGAACCAGGGAATCGCGATCTTCGCCTTCGCATTGGGATAGCGGCGGCGATAAAGAACCAACAGCATGAGGGCGACCGGTGCGATCCAGAGGGCACGAGCAAGTTTCACTGTCGTCGCAGTAGCGAGAGCTTCTCCTCCGTACGCCGCGGCGGCACCGACGACGGAGCTTGTATCGTGTATCGCGATCGCTGCCCAGATACCGAACTGATGTTGTGTTAGGCCGACCTCGTGGCCGATAAAGGGAAACAGGAAAAGCGCGATGGCATTTAGAACGAACACCGTGCCCAGCGAGATCGAAATCTGCTCAGGCTCTGCTTCAATTCCAGGAGCCGCTGCCGCGATCGCACTCCCGCCGCAGATCGCGGTGCCCGTCGAGATAAGTGCCGATATCCGCCCGCGAACCTTTAATATTTTCCCGAGCATGTAGCCAAGTGCAAGCGTTCCAAAGATCGTGACTATCGTCAGCAGGATGCCGTCCTTCCCTGCCTCGTAGATCGACTTCAGGTTCATTCCAAACCCGAGCAGGACGACCGAGGTCTGAAGCAGATATTTGGTCGGAGCGCCGTTGAGATCCGGGAACGGACTGCCGACGATCAACGCTATCGCTAACCCAAGTGCGAGGGCGAGCGGCGGCGAGCCGAACGGCGTGAGTATGAAAATGATCAGGAGAATGAAGAGGCCTTTCTTCATAGAGCGATGCGAAGTGAAAAAGTTTAAATGCGAAAGAGTGAAAAAGGAAATCGGCCCCTCCGTTTCCACTTTTCACTCTCTCACCTTTTCACCTTTTCACTTTACCTTCCCTTGATTCGCGACCGCTTCTTGCGCTTTCTTGATCGCATCCTGGTCTCCGAGGTAGTAGCTCTTGATTGCTCTTAGGTTTTCGTCAAGTTCATAAACCAGCGGAATGCCGGTTGGAATGTTGTGATTGACGATCTCCTCGTCGGATATCGAGTCCAGATATTTGACGAGCGCTCGGAGACTGTTGCCGTGAGCAGCGATTATCAGCCTTTGGCCGTCTCTTACCTTAGGTAAAATCTCGGCCTCAAAAAACGGCACTACACGGTTAACCGTATCTTTCAGACATTCCGCCTTCGGGAATTGGCCCGGCTCGATCGCACAATATCGCGGATCTTTCCCGAGCCATCGCTCGTCTGTATCCTCAAGCGCGGACGGCGGAATCTCGAAACTCCTCCGCCAGATCAGCACTTGCTCATCGCCATACTGCGCCGCTGTCTCCGCCTTGTTCAATCCCTGTAGCGCTCCGTAGTGACGCTCATTCAACAGCCACGACTTAGTTTCCGGAATCCACATTAGATCCATCTCGTCGAGAATGATCCATAGTGTCCGGATCGCGCGTTTCAGGACCGATGTGTAGGCTTGGTCGAAGGTGAATCCTTCAGCCTTCAGCAGCTTGCCGGCGGCGAGTGCTTCTTCCCTTCCCCTTTCGGACAGATCTACGTCCTTCCAACCAGTAAACCGGTTTTCTTTGTTCCATTCGCTCTCGCCGTGGCGGATCAAAACTAATTTGTGCATGTGTTCAATTCTAAATTTCAAAACCGATATTTCAAATTTCAGATTTCAGATTGCAGATTTCTAATTTCTAATTTCTAATTTCTAATTTCTAATTTCAAATCTTGGATCCAGTAGGCTGGGCCAAGTGCTGAAAGAGTTTCTTCGCTTCACCAACTAGATAAAGCGACCCGGTGACGACGATCACATCGTCTTCCCCGGATACTGTGTGGGCGACGCGGACCGCCTCATCCAGATCGCGGGTAACAAATACGCTCTCACCGTCGTTCACCAGAGAGGCCAGCCTCGCTGGCGGAACCGAGCGTGAATTTTGGGGAGCGGTGAAGATCAACTTCGCCGCCTTCGGAAAAAGGATAGCGGCGATTCCTGTTACGTCCTTGTCCTCCATCGACCCGTAGATCATCGTAACTGGCTCCTGTACAAACTCGTCCAAATATTCGCGTAACGCCTGTGCCCCACCAGGATTGTGCGCACCGTCGAGCAAGAATCTGCCGACACTTTCCAGTCTGCCAGGATGACGAGCGCTCTCAAGACCCGCGATGATGTCCGGATCGGAGATCACGAAATGATTGCGAAGTACTTCGACGATTCCGATCGCGACCTTCGCATTCTCGATCTGATGACGACCGGCGAGACCGAGAGAAAGAGAACGATCGGACAGCGAGACACCCTCCCTATCGGTCGGGTTTCTGCCTTCCTTCGCTAACTTTGGAATAACCGGTAGCTGGCGACAGCGTTCGAGGATAACTTCCATCGCTTTGGGTTTCTGCTCGCCGATGACAACACGCGAACCGGCGTGAATGATCGCTGCTTTCTCCGCTGCGATCTCCTCGATCGTCTCGCCGAGATATTGCTGATGATCGAGGTCGATACGCGTGATCGCCGCGATCTCGGCGTTCGCCCCCGTCGTCGCGTCGAGTCGTCCTCCGAGACCTGTCTCGAGGATCGCAAGTTCTATCTTGGCTTCCGCAAAAGCGATCAACCCGATCGCGGTCACCTGTTCGAAGAATGTCGGGATGTTCTCGATCTCCTTTCCAGCCGCGAGATCTTCCGAGACCTTACGTACTTGCGTCGCGAGCCTGGCAAAATCCTCTTCGTCTATGTCCTCGCCGTCGATTTTAATTCGCTCGGTTATCGAAACAAGGTGGGGAGACGTGTACATTCCCGTCCTGATCCCGGCCCTTACACAGATCGAATTGAGGAACGTACATACCGAACCCTTGCCGTTTGTGCCTGCGACTTGGACTTTCACATAACTATTCTGCGGATCACCGAGAGCAGACAGAAGCTTTCGAATGTTCTCAAGCCCGAGCTTCATCGCCGACACTTCGTTGCCCAGCGAGAGAAGATAGTCGTTTGACTCCTGAAAGTTCATTTATTCTTGCGGATGGACCGGGTAACGGTTTATCTTGATTCTATCTAACCAGAACCCTCACCAAAACATTATGAAAAAAACTACCCTCATTATCACATCCCTGCTAGTGGTCTGTGCGGCATCTTTGACCGCATACGCCCAGGCGAAGGCGTCGGAAGATTCGGTAAGTCTCCTATACAAGGTTACGGGAAAAGGCCTCACCCGGCCGTCGTACATATTCGGGACGTTTCACGCAATTTGCAGCAGTGAAATGGTGCCAATCGAAAAGCTCGATACATACCTTACACAGAGCGACCAGTTGATGATGGAGATCGACATGGACGATGCCGTCGAAATGGGATCTATGGGTAAGGCCGTGATCATCCCCGACGGAAAAACAATAAAAGATTTTATGACCGCCGAGCAGTTTGCAAAGGTCGACGCGATGATAACAAACCTCCTCGGGTATTCGGCGGAGAATGTGAAGATGGTAAAGCCGTCGATGCTAATGGTGCTTGCGGTCACGAGCCCAAAGGCGATCGGCTGCACACCGACGGTGTACGACCTGTCGCTGATGCAAAACGCGGTTGCAAAGAAAAAGCCGGTCGTGGGATTAGAAACGGTTGCGTCGCAGATCAAGGTACTCGACAGCAAACCCATCGATAAACAGGCCAAGGATCTTTACGAAATGGCAAACGACCCGGAAAAGTCGATCACGGAGCTTAAGAAGATGATGGCTGTTTATAAGCTTGGCGACGCGGAAAAGCTTTTCGATCTGACTGAAAGCATGATGACTAGCGATAAGGAGTTTCAGAGTCGTCTACTCGACGAACGCAACATTGCATGGATCCCGAAGCTCGAAACGGCCTTCAAAGAAAAACCGACCTTCGTTGCCGTCGGTGCCGGACATTTGGGCGGTAAGAACGGAGTGATCAAACTGCTCCGTAAAAAAGGATACACGGTCACTTCCGTTAAGCTGTAGACAAGAGCCGGCGGTGGTAATTGACCTGCCCGAGGTGATAGCTCAAGTGCGTGGAAAGATGGACTAGAAAGTAGCCCGTCGTCATCGGTCGGTCGAAAACCTCGACCGGATAATTTTTCGCCAGATCATCGTTCGAGAGTTGAGCCAGTGTGTTCTTAACCGATCCTGCGGCGTCGTCGATATCTGCGAGCAGATCGGCCTTAGACGTATCTCTCGCCGAAAACTCGGCGTCCCGGTCACGCACGTAACCCGAATCACCTAGTACCGCACCAAAGAAATGCTGCAGGTTTCCCGTCAGATGCTGGCATAGATTGCCGGCGGAGTTAGTGATCCCCTCCGTCGTCTTCCAGAGATCTTCTTCGCTCGTATAGAGCTCGATCTCCGAACGAAGCTTATCCAGATCGCGTTCGTAAAGTTCCGTAAGAATTTTCGCAAGCATCTTAATACCTCCGTCGGAATCGCGACGATGCAAAAGCCTGAGCGTAAGCGAGGTCGATCTCTCGACTCGCGAAACGGCAATCCCTTTCCTCAAGCAAATCGCCTCTGCCTAAGCGCGGGCTCGTGCATCTTTATTCATCATGAAGCGCAGTGTCCGAATGATGGTGTCACGCATTTCGCGTCGGTCGACGACCATGTCGATCATTCCGTGTTCAAGCAAAAACTCACTGCGTTGAAACCCTTTCGGTAATTTCTGTCGGATCGTCTGTTCGATCACTCGCGGGCCGGCAAAACCGATCAGGGCTTTCGGCTCCCCGATTATCACGTCTCCGAGCATCGCGAAACTTGCAGTAACGCCACCCGTTGTCGGATCGGTAAGGACGGATATGAACGGTAAGCGGGCTTCATGAAGCATCGATAGGGCGGCCGATATCTTTCCCATCTGCATCAATGAAAGCGCTCCTTCCTGCATTCGTGCTCCGCCCGACGCGGAAAAGATGATGACGGCACCATTAGTATCCATCGCCCTCTCGATCAGTCGTGTGATCTTTTCGCCGACTGCCGATCCCATCGAACCGCCGATGAACGACATGTCCATCGCTCCTGCGTAAACCGGATAGCCGCCCACCTTGCCTACTCCCGAAACGATCGCTTCGGGCAAGCCCGAACTTTCTGTCGCCTGGATGATCCTGTCCTTGTACGGTTTTGTGTCGAAGAACTCGAGCGGGTCGAGCGAAGTCACTTCCTCGTCAAGCTTTTCGTACTCGCCGTCGTCAAAGAGTGTATCGAGACGCTCGCGCGCCGGATAGCGAAAATGGTAGTCACAATGGGGGCAGACATGGCACGACTCGATCAGTTCGCGCTTGTAGAGGGAGTTGTCGCACTCAGGACACTTCACGAAGATTCCCTCGGTCTTTACCTTACGTTCTTCGTCAAGATCGGCGTCTTCGATCTTCGGCTTGTCTCTTCGAAACCAGGACATAGTCTTGCGGTGGATTAAGTTCTAAAGGTTAGCACACGATTTTGGCAAGGAAAAACGAACCGCCTCACGGTGATGACGCGTTCGGACATTGCTCGCCGATTAAGGACGTTTCCGTGTCTGCCAGATATTCGGGGCTGTAGAACACAAAAAAATTGGCACTGAAAGCGCGGTGTGATAAATTCGTTCCAAACCTAGAACCTCATCAATACCATGAAAACCTTACTTCTCGCTGCCATCTTCTGTGCCGCCTCGCTCAATACTTTCTCGGCCGTCCGAACGTGGGACGGAGGCGGCGCCGACGCCAATTGGCAGACTGCCGCGAATTGGACGGGTGACGTCGCTCCTCTCGCGAACGACGATCTCGTCTTTCCAGGTGCCGCAGCGCAGTTTACCGCGAACAATAATTTCACGCTGTTCACGACATTCAACTCGATCACGATCGAAGGCGGTGCGTACACGCTTAGCGGGAATCTCCTGCGGCTTTCAAACGGCCTAACGGTGGCGGATGGAACTCAAACGATAAGCCTCGGCATCACTCTCGCCGCCGCCCAGACGATCTCGGCGACAGGACCGACAGCGACTATCACGCTCTTTACCCTCTCGCTCGGTTCGTTTGGCCTCACGCTCGACGGCGGAGGGACGATCGCCATGGGAATCATATCGGGCTCGGGCTCGATAACGAAGACCGGCACAGGTGCCGCAGCGCTGCTCGGCTCGTTCGGCTATTCGGGATCGATCGCGATCAATAACGGTATCTTGGTTGTAGATGCCAGCTTAACGAGCAGCGCAGTTACCGTTAACAGCTCGTCGACGGGCGGACTGTTCGGGCTTAGCGGACTGGGCGGGACGGGTACCGTCGGCGCGGTAAATTTAGTTCGCGGCGGAATTAGTGCGGGAACGTTTTCGTCGCCGACCGGGATCCTTAATATTTCGAACGGACTCACACTCACCGCCGACGGCGCATACTTGTGTAAGATCGGGGGTACCGCCCCCGGGGCAAACGGACATGACCAGTTGAACGTAACTGGAACGGTCACACTCGCAAACGCGCGTTTAGGACCGCTTCCGTGGAATGCGTTCCGACCGGCGGTCGGAGATTCGTTCACGATCTTACGGAACGACGGCACCGATGCGATCGTGGGTACGTTTTTAAACGCCGCAGAGGGTGCCGTTTTTGCCGGACCGTTGAATACGGCCTTTCGAATCACATACGTCGGCGGTGACGGCAATGACGTCGTCATCACCCGGGTTGCCCGTGCCAGTTTCGATTTTGATGGCGACGGACGCAGCGATCTGTCCCGATGGACGCCTCTTGACGGCAATTGGAACGTGATCCGCAGTGACGGCGGCCCGCAGATCTCGACGCACTGGGGTCTAAGTTCGGACATTCTGGCACCGGCCGACTTCGATGGCGACAATCGCGCGGATATGGCGATCTTCCGTCCGTCCACCGGTGACTGGTACATCCTGAACTCGTTCACGTCAACGGCAACGATCTCTCATTTCGGTACGTCAGGAGACATTCCCCGGCCGAACGATTTTGATGGGGACGGGCGTGCGGACATCACCGTCTTCCGCCCTTCGGATGGAGTCTGGTATCAATCGCGAAGTCTCGGGAACGAGTTCTTCGCACAGCATTTCGGTTCGAACGGTGACATTCCTCAAATTGTCGATTTTGACGGTGATGGTATCGGCGATCTGTCAGTCTTTCGGCCGTCCGATGGCACGTGGCATTTCTTTCAGAGCGGGACGAGCACTTATGCCGCCTTTCCGTTTGGCGTGTCGACGGATAAACCTGTCCCGGCCGACTACGACGGCGACGGCAAGACCGACACCGCAGTCTTTCGCGGTACTGACGACCCGACCCAACCCGACTTCTACATCCTGCTGACCGGGACCCAAACTTTCCAGGGCGCCTCGTGGGGAATTGTCGGCGACATTCCAGTGGTCGCGGATTACGACGGCGATGGAAAGGTGGATATTGCGGTCTGGAGACCTGCAACTCGCATTTGGTATTTGCTTAGAACCACGGCAGGCTTTACCTCAGTAGAATTTGGTGCTCCGGGTGACCGCGCGGTCCCGGCGGCG
>JBKJOR010000048.1:0-36630 GCA_046595575.1 Pyrinomonadaceae bacterium
TGCAGAGCGAGCATCCGGATTTGATAAAAGATCTCGCCCTCGCGATAATGCCCGACGATGTCGCGACGCTCATCTACACAAGCGGCACTACGGGCGAACCCAAAGGCGTGATGCTGACCCACACCAACATCGTCTCGAATGTGATCGACGCGGGCGAGAAGTATGATTTTTCGATCCACGATATTTCGCTGTCCGTTCTGCCCCTGACACATGTTTTCGAACGCTCCTCGATGTACGTATACATCTTTAACGGGATGTCGGTTTACTACGCAGAGTCGGTTGAGCGAGTGCCCGACAATTTGCGCGAAGTTCAGCCGACGATCTTTGTCGGCGTCCCGCGTATCTTTGAAAAGGTCTACGCCAAGGCGAAACTGAAAGCGGCGCAGAGTGGACGAGTCAAGGAAAAGATATTCGATTGGGCGATCGAGGTCGCAAAGCAGTATGCGATGCGAATCGAACGAGACGAACGCGTTCCATTCTTTCTGTCGCTCAAGCATCGCGTCGCGGACGCGATAGTTTACCGTAAGCTTCGCGAGTTTTTTGGCGGCCACCTGCGGGCCTGCATAACCGGCGGCGCGGCGCTGCCCGATGATATTTACCTGATCTTCACCGGAGCAGGCATTTCTATTATGCAAGGGTATGGACTGACGGAAACTTCGCCAGTCATCACGTCCAGCAACGCGTCCGGCGTAAGACTGGGAACGGTAGGGAAACCGATTCGGAATACGCGGATCCGGATCGCGGCGGACGGTGAGATCGAAGCGTCCGGCCCGGGCGTAATGCTTGGCTATTACAATAAGCCGGACGCAACACGCGACACTTTTACCGAGGACGGTTGGTTCAAAACGGGGGATATTGGCGAGATCGATGAAGATGGGTATCTGCGGATCACGGATCGAAAAAAGGAGTTGTTCAAGACGTCCGGCGGGAAGTATATTGCGCCGTCGCCGATCGAGCAGATGATCCGCTCTTCACGGTTTGTAAGTCAGGCCGTGCTTGTCGGGAATGAACGAAAGTTCGCCGCCGCATTGGTCGTTCCCAATTTCGAGATGCTGGCGTCCTACGTGAAGCTCAAAGGCATTGGCGCAGCGACGCCTGCCGAGATGTGCCGAAACGTTCGGATCGTCGATTTGATCCAACGGCAGATAGAAGGTGCAACACAAAACCTCGCCCGCTTTGAGAAAGTTAAGAAGATCGCACTGCTAGAGAATGAATTAACGGTTGAAGGCGGTGAGTTGACGCCGACGCTTAAAATAAAGCGCCGGGTCGTAGAAGAGAAGTATAAGGTTGTGATCGACTCGTTATATCGCGACGAGGTCTAGTACAGAACACGCGTTGGAATCGCGTTTCCTAAACCGCCAGCGGCCGTCCGGCCGACGCCGAGCGCGATCTCCAAAATCGTCTGAGCGATGCCCTTCTGAGCTTTATCAACCTCGACGATGTCATACGGTTCAAGCATGATGTCTTTCTGAGTGCCCTTCCGAATCTGATCGTAGTTTGCACGAATTATTTCGCGATCTTTAGAATTCGCCTTGAGACGGTAGATCTTGATGTCCTTAGTCTTTGCTTCGCGACGCACACCGCCGATCTTTGCGATCGCTTCAGAAAGTGACATTCCGCCTTCTTTCAAAAAGATTCCCTGGGGCGTCGAAACCTCGCCTGTGATATAAACCGGTGAAGCTTTCTGAACCACGACCACATCACCCGGATAGATCACTGGATTTGCCTCTTCTTTTCCGAGCCGCAGGCTGCTAAGTGAATACAGTCGCGACGGAACATCCAAGCCGTCCCCAGAGTTTTGCCAGTCCGCGCCTGCGATATCGTCTTCACATACAGGCGGCTGCGTCCGGAAGACCTGAATCATACCGCCCGCATCTTCATTCACTCCGCCCGAAAAGGACAGCAACTCCAGAAGCGTAGAACGCCGCGTCAAAACCACCTGCTGCGGGGTTCGTACTTCGCCGTAGATCGTCGCGGGCGGACGACTCTTTCGATCGGTGACCCGGAGACTCAGTTGCGGATTCTTGAGATACTTTGCCAGAAGCTTTGTAACTTCGGTCCGAAGATCCCGTTCACTCAAACACTTGGCGGTTACTGCATTATCGAAGAACGGGACCTCGATCTTGCCGTTCTCGTCCACCCTCGCGACAAAGTCGAACTGAGACTCGCCCAGCACCTTTCCGGTTATTTCATCGCCCGGCCCGATCAAGTATCCTTTCTGGGCTCCGGCATCGATCGGCATCGTCTGTCCAAAAGAGACCGCCGAAACGACAACGGTGATGACGAAAAGTAATAAAATCCGTAAATCCATCGATAAAACCTCAGTTACAAAACGAACGCAAAGCATAACCCACAACCGCCTTTGATTCAACCTTTTGTGCTTTCGGTTGTCCCGAATTACAACGACCGGTCAGGTGCTCCTAATTGGTTGACAGTCCCGCTCGCCGCAATGTAAGTTCAGAATGTAAATACAGTGCTAAAACCCCAGGATTTTCAGGTGAACGAACACCCCAAACTTACAGAAAGGTTTTGGTTCATGCGGCGCCCCATCCAGTTTCTGGCGGACGTCGCAGTCTTATGCGCCGCGTTCGTGGTCGCCTACCTTCCCGCCGTAAATATTCAACTTGGGGAGTTCTACGCCGACGTTTTGATGCGTCAATTGCCCTTCGTGGTGCTGGTACAATTTTCTTCGTTGTTCCTTGTCGGCGCATATTCGATCCTCTGGCGGTATGTGAGCATCGAGGACTTGAAGGTGTTCTTGAAGGCGGCAGCGGTCTCCGGGGTGATTCTCTTGGCGTTTCGTTTCCTGTTGATCTTTACGGATTTCGACCTCTGGCAGGTTCCTGTTTCCGTTGTACTGATCGACACTGGGCTAGCTTTTGGCGGTCTGCTTGGTATTCGCGTTCTGCGACGATTCTTCTACGAGTTCGGCGAGAAGAACAAGCTCTTCGTCGGCAGACCACGACTCAAACGCAAGCCGACCCTCCTTGTTGGCGCAGGGAGAATGGGAGCGACGCTGGTTAAAGAGCTCGCCGGCCGACGCGATGGCGAACTTGAAATCCGCGGCCTGGTCGATGACGATCCGCGGAAGAAAGGTGGTAGCGTCAGCGGGTACAAGGTGCTGGGTACGACCAAAGACCTTCCCCGATTTGTCGACGAGCTAAATATCAAGGAAGTGGTGATCGCTCTCGACGAGGCGAGCGGCAAAGAGATTCGGCGGATCATCGACTTATGCACAGCGATTCCCGTCAAGACCCAGATCGTCCCGAGTTTGAATGAGATCGCCAGCGGCAGGGTAGCTGTCAGTCGCGTCCGCGACGTTCAGATCGAGGACCTGCTCGGCCGGGAACCGATCGAACTCGATGACGAGAATCTTCACGATTTCCTTACCGGACGGACCGTTATGGTCACCGGTGCCGGCGGCTCGATCGGCTCCGAGCTTGTTCGACAGATAATCAATTATCGTCCTAAGCGCGTCCTGCTCGTCGAGCGGGCTGAGTTTTTTCTTTTTCAGATCGGACGCGAGCTTCAGGAGATCGGCGACATCGAGTTCGTCCCGCTTATCGCGGATGTCGGTGACGAACCGCGCATGCAAGAGATCTTTGCGAAGTACCGGCCGGAGGTGATCTTACACGCTGCCGCGCATAAACATGTTCCGCTGATGGAAGTAAACGCCGTCGAGGCGATCAAGAACAATGTTCTCGCAACCCGCTGCCTGGGCGAACTCGCGGGCAAGTTTGGGGTGCGGGACTTTGTCCTTATCTCCACCGACAAGGCGGTCAATCCGACATCGGTGATGGGAGCCTCGAAACGTATCGCGGAGATCGCGGTGCAAGGATTGAATCGACAGTTTGCGACAAGCTACGTCGCCGTCCGATTTGGAAATGTACTCGGGTCGGCCGGCTCAGTCGTTCCGATCTTTCGCGAGCAGATCCGGCGGGGCGAGGCGATCACCGTCACGGACAAGGAAATGACGCGGTATTTCATGACCATACCGGAAGCGTCGCAGCTCGTACTCCAGGCCGGCGCTCTCGGTTCGGGGGGTGAGATCTTCATCCTCGATATGGGCGAGCCGGTTAAGATCCTCGACCTCGCCGAAGACATGATCCGGCTCTCCGGCCTTACGCCGTACGAGGAGATCGACATCATTTTCACCGGTGTCAGAAAAGGCGAAAAACTTTTCGAAGAGTTGGAGATCACCGGCGAGAATCTAGATAAGACAAACCACCCGAAGATATTTATCGGCAAGATCGCCGCGTACTCGAACGATGAGGTCGAACGGATCGTCGACAGCTTTCGTCAGGCAGTGATCGATTCGGACGATGGTCGCGTACGTCAGTTGTTCAACGAGTTTCTGCCCGAGGCGAGTATCGACCATTCCAGCGGTCCCGAAATGATCTCTGGGATCGACCCCATCGACGATAAGTATTTTCCACGATCAACCAAGCTTGGCTTGGCCGAAAAATAATCTCTCGATCGCACATATGTCCCAGCCGAAGTTTTCAAAGAGCAGGGTTTCCGCCAAGGCAGCATCGTTCACCGAATCGGTTATTCGAGAGATGAGCCGCGAAGCCGTAAAGTATGGCGCGGTAAATCTCGGACAGGGGTTTCCGGATTGGCCCGCGCCCGAGGACATTAAGCAAAAAGCGAAAGACGCGATCGACGATGACCATAACCAGTACGCGATAACGTGGGGCGTGAAAGGATTTCGCGACGCAATCGCGGCGAAGACGAAATGGTTTCTCGGAATGGATATCGATCCCGAGTCGGAGATCACTGTGACGTGCGGCTCGACCGAAGGTATGATCGCCGCTGCGATGGCGACGATCGATCCGGGCGAGGAGGTTGTCATCTTCGATCCGTACTACGAGAACTACATGCCGGACGCGATCATCTCCGGAGCACGACCGCGTTTCGTTCCGTTGTATCGGAATGACGACGGCTTCGCGTTCGACCGCGACGAACTTCGCGCGGCATTCAACGAGAAGACGAAGGCAATCATCATCTGCAATCCGAACAACCCTACGGGAAAAGTTTTCAGACGCGACGAGATGGAGTTCATCGCCGGGCTTTGTAAAGAGTTCGACACGCTCTGCTTCACGGACGAGATCTATGAACACATCATCTACGATGGAACGCCGGCTTCCAGCCGGCAGGATGCCGGCGATACACGCCACATCTGCATGGCGACGCTCGATGGAATGCGGGAGCGTACGGTGGTCGTGAATTCACTTTCGAAAACGTATTCGGTCACTGGCTGGCGCGTTGGCTACTGTATCGCTCCGCCGGACATCACGCAGGCGATTCGGAAGGTGCACGATTTTCTGACCGTCGGTGCGGCTAATCCATTGCAGCATGCCGGAGCGTACGCCTTGAGTTTACCGGCGAGTTATTACGACGACCTTCAGCGCGAGTATCAGCGGAAACGCGATTTCATCGTCCCTGCTTTGCGTAATGCGGGATTCAAATGCGACATGCCGGATGGCGCATATTATGTGATGGCCGATATCTCCGATTTCGGATTCACAGATGACATCGAGTTCACTAAGCACATGATCCGCGAGATAGGTGTGGCAGTCGTTCCGGGCTCCTCATTCTACGAGAACAGATCGCTCGGATCGCAGATGGTTCGATTCTGTTTCTGTAAGAAAGACGAGACGCTCGAGGCCGCCGCGGAGAATTTGCGGAAACTACGTAGAGGCTGATCCTATGGGACGCTTTCTGTTTTTAACTCTCGTACTGTGCGTTCTCTGTAGCTCGGTGAGCAGCCAAAGGAAACTTCCCGAAGTTGATTTGAGCGTCAACGGGGTCAAGTCAGGTAGTACATACACGACCGTCTTGCAGCGGTTTACCTAATTGCCGCACGATGCAAAAGCCCGCGCGTGAGCAAGGGCGATATGCTCAAGGTGGTGTAACTCTATTTTGTGGCTTTCGTGATCCGTTGTCGGCCATCTCTCCACCGCTTTAGTTGCAATATGTAGAGCATATCGCCCTTACTCACGCGCGGGCTTTTGCACCTCGTCGCTGGCTACTTGTTGAGCGTGATAGATCCGATACACTGCGGCCCTTGGCGAAAGCAACCTTTTGCACGGTAAAGGGCAACAAAAATACACCGACGCGTAAGGGCTTTCAAGGCAGCTTATACAAGAAATTTTATTGAACGTGGAGGTTATATGATCCTTAAATCATTAGCTTTTGTTTTGATTGGTTTTGTGGTCGTAGTCGATGCCCAGACGCCCGTGCCCATGCCCCGAGCTGAAGGCCGAGCGTTTTCGACGTTTTTCGACGACAGCGGTGGCTACTTGGGTGTCCAGACGGAAGAGGTAACGAAGGATAATTTTTCCAGGTATGGCCTGTCCGAAGTGCGCGGGGTCGCCATCGAAAAGGTAGCTGAAGACTCGCCTGCCGAAAAGGCGGGACTTAAGGACGGAGACGTAATCGTTCGACTCAACAACGAGGAAGTTACGAGCATTCGAAAACTCTCCCGTCTGCTCAGCGAAGTTTCGCCCGACCATCAAGTGAAATTGATGGTGGTCAGGGGAGGCTCCGAGCGGGAAATCGTGGCAACACTCGGAAAGCGGTCGGTGCCGCAGTTTGAAGAGGGTGGCTTCCGAATGATCGCACCTCGCGGAGAACTCCGACCCTTTCCGCCTTCGGCAGACATGCCATCGATGCCGCCGATGCGATCGATTCCGATGACGCCCGGTACACCGGGTGTGCCCTTTGCGTTCCGGATGGGAACTTCCGGTCGACGGATCGGCATCAGCGTAACGACTCTGACGAAACAGTTGAGCGAACATTACGGTGTCGCGGGTGGTGTGCTGATCAACGAAGTTCGCATCGATTCCGCGGCAGCGAAGGCCGGCCTAAAAGCCGGCGACGTGATTATCGAGGTCGAGGGTAAAGAACTAAAGAGTGAGGGCGAATTGATCCGGGCGATCACGGAGAAGAAGGAAGGCGATCTCGGTCTGACGATAATTCGCGACCGGAATCGTCAGACGATCCGCGTGACACCGGAGGAAGGAAAAGATGGTTTCAACAGCTTTCACATGTTCCCAGTGCCTCTGAACACTGAATCGCCGACTTACTTTAATGGGCCGATAAGCGTTCCCGGCTTTTCGCCGTCGCTTTTGCCGAGCTTCTCTTTCCCTGGATTTTGTCTTTGATACCACAAAGGGAAGTCGGATCGAGCGGCTTCCCTATTTTAGGATCCTGTTCAAACCGCTATTACTCCCCCGCCGCCAGATAAATCCGTCCAGAATGTAATGCGTTAGCTGTGGAACGGCGAGTAACGGAACGAGGTAAACTTTCCATTCTGTCCAGTCCCAACTCCCTCCGAACAGCCAATTCCGTTCGTGCCACACGCCCCGATTCCAGAACAGCTCTTCGATGTACGCGAACGCCCAGAGCGTCGCTAGAAAGACGATCCAGTTCGATGCGAACGCCCGATAAAAAACCCCCGTCGATTCACGCCGCGCTTTCATGTAAAACCAGATCAGCGCAAAGTAGGGAACGCCGTGGATTATCACGTTCGTCACGGTGAACGCATAGTCTGAGTTAAAGAGTACGATGCCGACGTACCAGCAAATTGCCGTCGTCGCGATGACGATATCTTTTCCCGGATTTAGAAAGCCAGTCGAAAAATACAGATAGATGGATTTAGCGAAGTAGCTTGCGAGCGCCAGTACGTAGATCGGAAACAGAATGTCATCGACCAATGTCGGCAGCTGAAAGAAATCGTTCTCGACAAACCACTGAAAATTGCGGGGGAGGCTTGTCATCCAAAATGCCAGCGGATAAACAGTCGCCAGATATATCGCGGCCGCATCGATCCACCAGGTCCAACGCGCGGTCTCGTTCTGCTTCCTTCTGTAAAGTGCGACCCATCCATATTGCTGTCTGACAAAATGAAAAACTGCGATGATCGCAAGGGCTCGCCAGAATGTAAGTTCGCCTTCCGAGTAAAGTGCAACGCCGATCGCATACCCAGCTACCGGGACGAGTAGATAGAGCCAGAGCCGGCGTTTTAATTCTTCCTTGTCGAAATAAACGCGAAAGCTGGTTGACCAAACATGTGCAACATCGATCAGCAGGACTGCGGTGATCCATGTCCAGTCGGGCGAATCCTCATTAAGTATTCCGAGCCGCCAGCCAAGCGCGAGAAGTAAAAGTGAGGCGATCGCGCTCCCGAGGAAAACGGTGAGATCGATGCTCCGGGAGAAGAGCCAGATATTTTCTCCGCCGAGACGCGGAGACGCGGAGGTGTGAACATCGCGTTCTTTTTGCGGACTCTCCATATCTCACTCAGCGTCTCTGCGTCTCTGCGGTTAATACTTCTCCGGCGGCGCGAAGTCCGTGATAGAACGCTTCTTCGAACAACGCGATGCCGCTCAGGTCTGTGTGTGCGAAGTGAATATTCCGCCACGGTCTTTTCGCCTTTTCCCGAATCCCACTCCAGATAAAATTCGGCCGTGGGCTGATCATCGCATGTCCCCATCGCATTATATCGATCCGTTCGCAGAGATCGTGGATGTCCGGATGTGCACGGGCAATATCGGTCAGGCAAACATCGGCGAGTTCGCGCCAGGAGTAATTAAATAGTTTTGTCCGGCCGTCAGGCTCGTGACACATTGGGTAATAGTAAGTCAGTATCGTCGGACCGTAGTCAATGCCTTTTTGGTGAGTCGCATTTACGTATCCGAGTGACGGACTTTCATAAAGTACGTTATCCCACGAGAGGGGAAAGTCTCTCGCGAAGCGAGTTGCCGTCCTATCCCTCAAAAACAAATTCGCTACAAACCACGCGTTGTGCTGAAACTCGCCGGCAGCAAATGGGGCGTTATCCGCAAAGCCGCGAATGATAAACGGTGCGGTAAATACGGGCGAGGCAAAAATAACTTTCTCACACCGAAACCCACGAAGTTCGCCGCCGTCGAGACAGATCACTTCAACACCATTCTCATACGGCACAATCGAAACAACCGCGCACGACTTTCGCACCTTCTCTTTCACCCGGTCGAAAAGATGATTTACAAAGCGCCCGTTGCCTTCCGGAAAGGTGATGAACTTCTGTGACTCGTTGCCCGATGCGCGGACGCGCGCACAGAAGTAGAATAGTCCGGCCCACGCCGACGTTTGATCGAGCTTCAGACCATAATCATCGCGACATGCGTAATCGCAATACCAGGTCAAACGTTCGGATGTGAAGCTGTTTTGCCTGAGCCAGTCAGCGAATGAGATCTTATCGAGCGCGGTAGCTTCCGCATCGTCCGAACAATTTGCAACCGGTACTACAAACGCTCGTCGCCCGCTCGCGTCGCCCCAGTTTACCCACTGGTCGACGAGCTTTTGAAACTCTGCGAATTGCCGCTTGTCATTTTCGTTCTCGCCGGCGTGAAGATAGAGCCCGTCATACCATCTACCCTTGTAGAAGATCCTCTCTTCGGGTTCGCGACAGAGAAACTGTTCTTTGACAATGACGTCACCGATCGCATCTGTCCCTTCGGTTAGCGACATCTCATCGAGCAATGAGATCAGCTCAATATTTTCTCGGAACGGTACCGGCAAATAATGCGCTCCCCATGGATATCCGACCGGTGTTCCATGCCCACTCTGCGACGTTCCACCGACTTCCTTCGCGAGCTCGAGTAAGACGAAGTCATTAAAATTCTCATTCGTCAGTTTCCAAGCCGCAGACAGTCCCGCGACGCCGCCGCCAACTATCGCAACCTTTATCGTCTGCCAGTTGTTCTGAGGAACTTCGAAACTGCGTCCTTCGCGCAACAGGTGCCCGAGGTCCACATTTTGCCCAACGATCTCACCCGCAGGGAATCTGCCCGGCGCAGTGTCGCCACACGCCACCATCGCAAACGGCGCGCCGAGGAAAGTGGTTAGCAGTTCTCTTCGTGAGAGTTTCACTTTTCGGAATAACTGATAACTGATAAGTGATAACTGATAAGGCTATTCATTCTTACGGGCCGTTTTCAATGATGTGATCAGGAGCTTTTGCAGTTCTTCGCAGTCGGTTAGCAAAGATTCTGCCTGAGACAAGGTAATGCGTTCCGAATCTCGCAAAAGTCTTAAGAGGAAGTTTGTCTTGAAAGCTTCTTTATTAGCGACGGAAAACTTCTGAATGAAGTCCGGGCGATTCTCTCCTTGTTTTCCTTCCTCGATCAGGAGTCCGATGTTCGTTCCTGAATCCAGAGTCTTTCTCGAAAGCACGAATTCCTTCTTTCATTACTCAAGTATTCACTCAGCTTCACGATCCGAAGCGCAAATTTGTACGACTTCTCTTGCAGTATGTCCATGGGAGACCTCCGTTATCAGCTATTAGTTATCACATATCAGTTATTCCGAAAACGTCATTCAAATCTTCTCCATTCGGTTTCGTAATAATGAACCAGGGCCTGGTTGTCCAGACGATTGATCTCGATATCGTCGGGCCGTGTCATGTCGGACGGGAATTCAAACATTGATGCGAAGGAGTTCGAACTAAGGAACTTTAGCTCTACGTTTGGCGTCGGTTGCGACGGCGGATCGAATGGCTGTTGTTTGGCAAGTGCGTAGCCCCACACGCCAAAGCTCGGCACGGTAGTCTGATACGGCTTTACGTGAAACCCGGTAGCTTCCAGCGTTTTGATTATCGACCAGTACGAGTTGCGTGCAATGAGTGGAGAAGTGCACTGGATAACGACGGTCGAATCGGGGTTCAACTTCGCCTTCAGTAATTTGTAGAAGCGCGTCGTGTAAAGCTTGCCGAGCGCGTAATTGTTCGGATCCGGAAAATCGACGATGGCGATATCGAACGGCGCTAGTTCAGGGTTGTCGAGCCATACAAACGCGTCGGCGTTCGCAACCGAAACGCGCGGATCATCATAGGCTGCATGGTTAAGTTCTGAGAGCGCGGGGAGCGCCTTTGAAAGTCCGGTCATCATAGGATCGAGATCGACAAGCTGAACCGTCTCGACGGAGGGGTATTTCAGGATCTCGCGAAGAGCGAGGCCATCGCCGCCGCCTAGTACAAGCACTCGCTTCGGTTCGCCTTCGAACGCGGCAAATGCCGGGTGAACGAGAGCTTCGTGGTATCGATATTCATCAAACGAATTGAACTGCAGGTTACCGTTCAAAAAAAGAGAGTAACCGGTCTTCCCCTTCGTCACTACGATCCGCTGATAAGGCGAACTCTTTGCGTAGATGATGTTGTCGGGAAAGAGAGCATCTTCGGCTAGAGTAGTAAGACTGTCCGCCTTGATGAACGCGATCAGCAGCAGGACGATAACGATCACACCTTTGATTCGAAAGATGATCACGTTGCGTTTGATCAAAGGCTCAAGCAGCCACGTAGCCCAGACAGCGACGACAGCGTTCAGCATTCCAAAGAGCAGCGACGTCCGGTTAAGACCGAGCTTTGGAACCAGGAAGATCGGGAACAGCAAACTAGCCACGAGTGCTCCGACATAATCCAAGGCAAGCACACGAGAAACGAGTGTTTTGAAATCGAGTTCGTCTTTGAGGATCCGCATGAGCAGCGGTATCTCGAGACCCACGAGCGTCCCGATCAGGAAGACCATCGAATATAGGACGATCTGAAAATATGAAATATGCGCGAACGTAAGGAATAGGAGTGGCGCGCTGAATCCACCGAGTACGGCGACGGCGAGCTCGATATCGACGAACTTTTCGGCAATGTGTTTTTCGATATACTGCGACAGCCACGAGCCGACGCCCATCGCAAAAAGGTAGATGCCGATGATGAGGGAAAACTGCGTCACCGAATCGCCGAGCACATAGCTTGAAAGCGTTCCGGCAAGAAGCTCATAGATCAAGCCGCACGTGGCAATGATGATGACGTTGAGGAAAAGTAGCGGGGTTCGATTCATAAAGGATAAAGGCTGAAGGATAAAGGATAAGGTAAGGCTGAGTTTATCCTTTATCCCTTATCCTTTATCCTTTCGATCAGCCCTGGATCGCCGCGGCGATAATTATCGCGATGCCGATCATGATCGAACCGATGACGATGCCAAGCGCCGTATTTTGATCTTCTTCGATCTCTTTCTTGATCGGGTAGATAAGTCCGAGAATTCCATAAGTAACGGCAAAGATCACGACGCCGATAAAAACGAAGATCAATGTCGTGACCAGCGTTTCAAGCAGTTGGTCGAGTTTAACGACGAGAGCAAATGGGACAAATAAGTTCATCAGCATTTATTTTCCTCCGCGAAAACCTGTGTAGATAAACGGCACGCCGAGACGCGAACGGCTGCCGGAATTGGCGAGCTCCCAACCAAACCATGCCGCTGCGCCATACGTCAGCAGAACGCCGATTCCGAAAATTAGATAGAGTTTTTTCAACATATAAAATGCTCGAGTTGACGGTCGTTTGCAGACCGACCGGCTTCTTTCCAATCATTCATCCGAACTGCTCGTATTGAACATGCTATCTTTCCATCGACGCGATTCGAAAGAGATCTTTCTAAATAACCCAAGCACGGGGACAACAAGGAGTACAAAAAACGCACACAGAAAATTAACTCCGCGATTCACGTTTTGCTCGACTTTTAGCGAAACCGGTATCGCAGTTTGCCAATCTTGCCAGGTACCTTCGACACGCAATGTATATTTTCCGGCGGGCAAAGCTGAGAGCGTCGCGTCCTGTTCCTTTGATCCCTCTGTCCAACTGCCGTCGCTATCCGAGCCGAAATAATACTCGATCGGAATACTTACAGATTCGACTTCCTGGCTTTGGTCGTTCACCAGATCGACGTCAAGTTCCGCGAACGAATTGCTGACGGGTGCCGACGCGCTGATCCGAATATTGCGGTTGCCCTTTATTTCGAATGGCTGGCTGAATGCGATCTGCGGGGCGGTAGCACTGGTCATCGGCGGTAGGCTGACCTCTTGCGACAGAACGGTGTTCGTAAATCCGGCGATCGGGATCATGAAGACCGCCACGACGACCAGCAGTAGCAGGGGCAACAGTCCCCATGTGTAATAGAACCTGCCGGTGAATGGCTGATTAGGGGCTACGGACCAGGGCTTTGGCAGATCCTTCGCACCGAACGCCTTTTCGATCTCGGCATTCGTCATGTAGTTTCCGAGCGACCAATTGATCTCGTTCTCCGTCGATTCCTGCGAAAGCATCAGCGGAGCGGAAATGTAATCGATTGCCCTTACGGTTTCACCCTGTTCGACGCGCCAGTAGAACTCGCCCTTTACATACTGAACGACCGCCGGAGCATCCTGAAAGATCTTGAACGTCGTCCCGTTATAGGTCGCCGAGCGGGCACCGAGGATGTTCGCATCGGCGCTTACTTCTGCGGGATTCAAAGGCTCAACGAAATTCCAATGATTGTCCGAGTGCACGAGCCATCGGAATCCGATCGTCGGATTGTAGAGTAGATACTCGTGCCAGTAATATGTCTCGCCCTCGATCGTTACGCTGCGAACGACGGCGCCGATTATCTTAAATTTTCGGTCGTCCTTGAAAACTCCTTCGGCCCCGATCTGAAGAACGAAACTTGTATCTGCGGCAGTCGGTATCAACGATTTCAGATAACTTAGATTGCCTTGATTTACATCGAGTAAAGAATCGCAATTTGGACACGTCACGCGTTCGGCTTTGTCCGGTGCCGTGAGTGAGAGCGGGCCGCCGCAGTTTGGGCAACCCATCGCCGCAGTCGAAGTGCGTCTGGCAGCGCGTTCCGCGGGGCGCGCATCCGCCAACCCGATGTCAGCTAGCGAAACTTGCTGGCCGATAAAAATCCACGGCGGATCCAAGCTGTAGTCGATTGTGCCGAATGCGTTATCTACTCCGGACAGGTCAGCGTACGAACTCTGTTCGTTGGGTGTCAGCTGATATGGAATCTCACCGGCGGCGGCGACGGTCGTAGCGACGCTTTTCTCGATGACCATCAGCGGCGTCGGACTGGGGATCTCAGTGACCGTCTGCCCTACCTGAAGCTGGTCGAAGGACGGAATCAATGTACCCTGCGGCAGCGGTTGGTAGAACGTCAGGTAGAAATTGCCCTGTGCTTCGGCGAGCCAGCCGACCCAACCGTTCGAAAATGTCGCGTACCATTCATCCCAATTTCCGCCGAGCTCATGACGAAGCTGTGCTCTGCCAGTAAGCTCGAATCGAGCTCCTTTGAATTCGCCTTTCAACCCAAGCTCTAATGGGGATTGTGATTCGACTATTTCAGCGACCTTCCCGAGATCCTGAAGCCCACGGTCATTCCGAGCGATCGCCGAACGGCAGAATGGGCACACGAGCACGATCGTCGAACCCGCTTTAAATTCAATCGGCGCGGCGCACGAAGGGCAATTTCCCTGAAGAACGCTCAAGCTTCACCTCCGGCGGTTTGCGATCTCCGGTGGGAAGCTTTAGATTTCCGGTCTGGGATTTGAGATCTTAAATTTGAAATTTCAGACTTCTGGTTTGAGATTTGAAATTGCAAATTTGAACTTTCAGATCGCAAGCTCGAATCACCGCGTTCGATCTTCGATACTGTAACCGTCGCGGCACCGATGAGCTCTTTAAGGTTCGACTCCCAATCCCATTCGGGTCGCGTCCGGCAACAGTAGAGATTGAAGGTCGCTGTTCCGTGTTCGGGGTACGTATGACAGGCCAGGTGCGATTCGGTGAGGGCTATCAGCCCGGTGACACCGCCTTCGCCGGGAAACGTGTGCCAAATTGAATCGATCGCTTTCAGACTAAGATCCGTGACGACGCGATGAAAGATCTCACGCATCAGCGATTCGTCGCGCAGACTTGCCTGGTTGCACCCTGTCGCCTCGATCAGCCATTCGGTTCCAACGATCATCGGGTAGTCAACTTCTCTTTAACTCGAAAATTGAAATTTTGAACCTTTCGGTTTGGGATTCTATACTTGGTGATGATGTCGAACAAAACTATAGCGAAATTTGCCTTCATTGTCATTTTGTTCGGCGGCTCGGTCGCGTTCGCGACTTCGTGCTCGCATACTTCTTCGAACACCCGGTACCTGGTAGACGCGGCGGCTATGTCGCCTGATTATGACAAGCCCGTTATCGTTGGACGGATACAGTCGGACGAGATCACCGAAAGCAGCGGCGTTGCTGCTTCACTCTGTCAGTCTGGCGTCCTCTGGACGCATAACGATTCGGGTGATGATGCATTCATCTTCGCGATCAACATGAAGGGCGATCACCTCGGCACCTGGCGAGTTTCCGGCGCACGCAATCGCGACTGGGAAGACATCGCCGCTTTCAAAGACGGGTCAGGTACCTGCTACCTGTACATCGGCGACATCGGCAACAATAAGGGCGAGCGTGCGGAGCAGACAGTTTATCGCGTCAAGGAGCCGCCAGCCTCGGCCGACTCTTCCAAAACAAACAAAAAGAGTCCGGGACAAACAGAACCCTCGGAAGCTCTTGTCTTTAAATATCCGGATCAGCTTCACGACGCTGAGACTCTGCTGGTGCAGCCTAAAAACGGGAATCTATACATTCTGACAAAACGTATTGACGGCCCCTCGATCGTATTCAAGATCATGCCGCTCTTCGCTGGTTCGGAAACGGTCTATGCCGAGCGTGTTGCCGAGGTTTCTTTACCCGCCGTTCCGAATGGACTCTTGACAGGCGGTGCCATTTCGCAGGACGCAATGCATGTGGTCTTGTGTGATTATTCCGCGGCGTACGTGTTGGATATCGGAACCTTACAGAACTTCGATGACGTATGGAAGGGGAAACCCGTCGTGGTCGATCTTGGCGATCGAAAGCAAGGTGAAGCGGTTACGTTCAGCGCGGACGGACGATCGATAATCGCGACAAGCGAAAGAAAGCACTCGCCCGTGACCGAAGTAAAAAAGAAATAGACGCCCCAAAATAAGAAACCGACGCCGATTTCTACGACGCCGGTTCTCCTAATTTACTGACTCGGCCCTTATTCGGTGATCGTGAACTTACCCTTGTTCTCCACGATCTGTCCGCCGACTCGATCCTTGGTAATGACTTTGATCTCGTAATCACCAAGCGGCATCATGTCGGTCGGTAAAAGACGTGCAAGCGTCAAACGCTGACCCGAGTCGCTTAGCCCGCTCCAATCTTCAGGCTGTCGCAGCACTTCTTTACCATCCTTCATCAGGACGTACTCAACATCGACGGCTGGACGAAGCGTTGTCTGGTCGATGCCTGCGTTGTAAACCTGCAGGTAAATCCCAACTTCCTGCCCCTTCTTGTAGGTGCCGGCGAGATTGGGAATAACCTTCGCGTTACCGATCACGAACGAAGCACCTATGTCGGCTTCGCTAGTAGCCCTAAGTTTCGAGGCAAGGATCAGGGATGAAGTGGACAGCTTCTTCTCGTCATAACGCGGAACGGTAAAGCCCATGTTCCGCAGTCCGCGATTTCCTGTCTCGACGTCACGCACTACAACATCGACCTTGTACGTGCCCGGAGTCAGAGCGACAGCTTTCTGATAGACAGATTTCTTATCACGGAGATCGGCCAGCTCGATCGAGGTCGCAGTAGTCGTCACTGAGTCCTCGAAAATGCCGGAACGCTTACCGGACACGGCGGTGATCCGCCCGAAAATATTTAACTTGGCTTGTTCGAGGCCTCCGGAGTTTTTGAACTGCAATTCCTTGTTGTCCGTTTGTACGGTAAACGTTGCAATTACACGATCATCCGACTGACGGAAGAAATCGATCCGAAGGTCGAAGTCGAGCGGATTGTTGTCAAGTATCGCTTCACTGGAAGTAATGCCCGCAAGATCGCTAAATTTTACCGACGGTGGACGCTGAAGGTTAGTTATTATTTCCAACTTGCGGAAAGGCGAGTCCTGCTCGCGCTGGAAATGCTGCGTGTTAACGCCGGAAATTCGGTCCGATTTACTTGAAAGACCTAGCTGCTCGGCCGTTGTCAGACCCGCACCAGGCGTAAATTTAAGAGCGTCTTTTTCATGAGCGTCGCGTGCCAGACGGTATTCACCCGTGCCGGTAGGATCCACGAACTCGATTTCTAAGCCGTCGCCGACGCCATCAAGATGTCGGTACCACCAGATCTCGAAAGGATACGTCGTCGTCGAGCCGCCGCCTTCGTAGCTGGGTCGATCGTATGCTCCGCCGGACGGATGGGATTCGATTGAATCCGGCTTGCCCCACGCAATATATATACGCCCTCGATCGGTCTTCCATCCGGGAATTCCTGAGCTGTAGTGCTCGTTCGAATAAGCGATACGCTCGTAATATTCCTCGCGATATTCGTTCTCTTCGGTGTCGGGATTCGGATCTCGGCGGCGCCAGAAGTTCTCGATGAAGTTTTCGCGCTCCTCGTCTGTCGTCAAAGCCTGGAATGCGCGGCGCTCATCCTTCGTGATGATGTAGGCGACGTCGGTACTTAGCCAGCGTTTATAGGCCTCTTTAACCTCCGGCTTTACCTTCCGTACATTGGTCGACGGGTCAACACTCGGCTTGTCTCTGTCCTTCTCTGGCGGCTGGGAGAAGGCAGTTATCGTTGCGAGACTAAATATGAATAGTGTCAGTGCAAAATTCTTACCAAATTTTACTGATGACATAGTTGTAAAACTCCTTATCTTTCAAGGCCGAGATGCGTGGCTGATATCGATTCCAGCTTCTAATCTTAAAGATTTTAGACAGATATGCCTAATTGTTCAAGATGCTCCGATCAGGGAGTCAGGTTGCTCCATGCCGTTACGCAGGTACGTCCGGCTGGCGCTTTTTGCCAAAAAACCAGGCGATCCCGATCGAAACGGCATAAAGGACCATCATCGGGGCCGCGAAAAGCATCATGTTTGGAATATCACCGGTCGGCGACACGAGAGCGGCGACAATCAGTATGATGACGATCGCCAGCTTCCAACTCCGCAGTAGCAAGCCTGGGGAAATTATGCCGATACGAGCGAGAACGTAAGTTACTGCTGGCATTTGAAAGATTATCCCCATCGCCAGCATGATGAGCGTAATAAAGTCGAAATAATCGGTGGCTCGAAGCAGCAGCCGAAAATCTTCGCCCAAGCTGAGCAGGTACCGTACGGCCGGTGGAAACAGGATGTAGTAAGCGAATGCCGCACCGACGACAAAAGATATCGACGAGAGAAGGATGAACGGCGTGACATAGGCTCGCTCGTGTTTATATAAGGCGGGCGATATGAATCCCCAGACCTGCAGCAGCAGAAGTGGGATCGAAAGCGCTATCGCTGCGTAAAGCGAGACCGTGACGTAAAGAGTGAAAGACTCGGGCGCCGTGGTGACTATAAGCCGCTCGTCCGCAGTCGGCTCGCCCTGGTCCGCGCCCGTCAGGTCGACGGGCAAGCGAACTCCCTGCGGAATTAATCCATTATTTGTAACGATCGCCTCTGCAGTAAAAACGCCGGAGATACCTTCGAGATCCTTTCCGACGACAGCCTCGACGGAAGTTCCTGGGGCGATCACACTCGGACCAAGCTTTGTCGCCCGATCAAAAACGTAAAGCCCCTTTTGACCCTCTTTCAGCTCCGACAAAGGAAGGATCTTCTCGTCGCCTGTCACACCTTTAACCGGCAGGTCACGCCGTTCGGCGTCGGAAAGTGCACGGCGGATCGGAACGGAAAGAAAGTCGAAGATACGATCCGAAACATAAAAGCAGACGACAAATGCCAGGACGACGATGATCACCGAATTCACGAGCCGCTTTCGAAGTTCGTCGAGGTGGTCGAGAAACGACATCTGGCCGCCGCGTTCCTGGAGTTCGTTGTCTTCGGTTCCGTCCATCGTTTAGAGCCAATTGCGCTTGTCGGAGAGATCATCCTCGGACGACGGCGTAGCGTCGGCAACCGCTGTAGTCGCTTCGTTTGTAGTCGCTTCGTCGCTGACATCGCTGAAGAGATCTGTCTGCACCGGTGTGACACTGGGCGGCGCTATGGAGTTGGTGTCTTCGCCGACGGGGTTGCCGCGAGGAATAGGCCCCGGCAGATCTCCGGTACGTAGAGCGCTTACCTCTTCTTCGAAATCGACCTCGCGCTGCCAGGTTGATTTGAATTCGTTTGTCGTGTTCCGAAAGTCTGCGATCGTCTTGCCAATGGTCTTAGCTATTTGAGGAAGCTTGCGAGGCCCCAGAAAGATGAGCGCGATAATGCCAATTAGAATTAGCTCCGACGTTCCGATGGATTCAAGAATAAATAGAAACACGATGATTGATACTACTAGATGACCTCGATCAGCTTCTCGCTGCGTGTCCGAACGCGACCTATACGCCTCGAGCCAGGGACCAGGTCCATGAACGGGTCTGCCTTATCGGCGGAAATACTTATCAATAAGCCCCCGGCTGTCTGAGGATCAAACAAGGCGCTCTGCATATCCGGACCGACGCTCGTCGCAAAGCGGACGGTTTCACCAACGTATACGCGGTTGTTTATATCACCTCGAGTCAGCATTCCCTGCGATATAAGTTCAATTACATCTGGAAGAAGCGGTACCGTCTCCGACTCCAATTCCAGGGTCACGTTACTAGCCTTAGCAAGTTCGTATGCATGCCCAAGTAATCCGAACCCGGTTACGTCGGTGCACGCATTTGCGCCGAGCTCTCTCATTATCCGCGATGCCGATGCGGCCGACGTCGTCATTGCAGTGATAGCCGCGTCGACCGTCCCAGTCCGTGCAACGCCCTTTTTGACGGCCGTGTTGATCGCTCCAGTTCCGATCGCCTTCGTTAAAATTAAAAAGTCGCCGGGCTGGGCACCGGCATTCGTAATGACCTCATCCGGATTTATCACGCCCGTTACAGCGTAACCGAATTTCATTTCCTGGTCGTCGACGGAGTGCCCTCCGATAACTACGACATTGTCGGCATTCATCGCTGCCTGACCGCCCGCGAGAATTTCGGCAAGAATATCCCAGTCCCCTTTCTGGGGATAACATACTATAGATAAAGCGGTTAACGGTGTGCCGCCCATTGCATAGACATCGTTCAAGGAGTTGATCGCGGCGACCTGGCCATAAACGAACGGGTCATCCGCCACCGGCGTAAAAAAGTCAACGGTCTGTACAAGCGCCGTATCTGCCGAAAGGCGAAAGACTCCCGCGTCGTCAGCGGTATCAAATCCGACGATAACATTTGCACTATTTTGTTTTGGAAGTCGGCTCAAAACTTGAGCCAGGTCGCCCGGTGCGAGTTTAGCCACTCAACCAGCACAGGAAACCATTTCCGTAAGCCTTTGCTTCACGATTCTCCTCCTATTCGATGATCGTCTGGTAGATTCGGTCGAGATCTTGTTGATTGTAGTACTCGATCTCAAGCCTGCCGCCCGTCCCGCCGAGATTCGGGACAATTCGTACTCCCGTGCCAAGTCGTCGTCGCAACTTAGTCTCAGCGGCCGCAAAGTTTGGATCCTCCTCAGAATCTTTGGGCTTGCCGAGAATACTTTTTTTCCGGGGCTGTCCTGTACTCCGGACTATTCGTTCGGTTTCCCGTACCGAGAGTGTTTTCTCAATTATGGACCGGGCGACCCTTCGTTGAACCGAAATGTCATCGGTCAATAGGAGGGCGCGTCCGTGCCCGGCTGACAGCTTTGCCTCCTCGATGAGCTTTTGAATGTCGTCCGGAAGCTTAAGAAGTCGTAGCGACGTGGCTATAAGTGTCCGGTCGCGACCAACGCTCTGTGCCACCGCCTCCTGAGTAAGTCCTATGTTGTCAATAAGTTTACGGTAGGCGTTTGCTTCCTCAATCGGATTCAGTTCCTCACGCTGAATGTTCTCGATCAGGGCTAGTTCAAGAAGTTTATCGTCGGAGACCTCACGCACCGCCGCCGGTATCTTTCGTAATCCGGCACGCTGGGCCGCTCTCCACCGGCGCTCGCCCGCAACGATCTCAAACTGACTTCCTTGCGGTCGCACGACGATCGGCTGCACGACCCCATTCGCGCGTATCGACTGGGCCAGGTTTTCGAGCGCCGCTTCCGTGAAGCGAGTCCGCGGCTGATCCGGGTTGGGCCGTATAAGCTCAATGTCAATCTCGTTTATGTTCGAATGTGTTGCCTGGTCGTCACCAAGTAATGCGCTCAGTCCTCGACCCAATGATTGTCTAGCCATGGCTCAGGATCTCCTTTGCAAGTTCGGTATAACTCACTGCTCCCCTTGATTTAGGATCGTATAGTGCGATCGGCTTCCCAAAACTGGGAGCCTCCGCTAAGCGGACATTTCGAGGTATTACGGTCTGAAATACTTGTGATCCGTAAAAATCCCTGAGGTCCTTTGCTACTGCCGACGAGAGATTGGTGCGTTCATCATACATCGTTAATAGAAGACCTTCGATGGAAAGGGCCGGGTTCAGTTCCCTCTTAAGCCTTGCGAGCGTTTCAAATAGTTCTGCTACTCCTTCCAACGCAAAGTATTCGCATTGGATCGGGACGATCAAAGAATCAGCAGCTGTCAATCCGTTTACCGTCAGAATTCCCAAACTGGGTGGGCAATCAATAAGAATGTAGTGAAAATACTCCCGTACGGCGCTAAGAAGCTTAGTGAGAACGTGGGCTCGGTCTTGAGTCTCGGCGAACTCTATCTCGATACCTGCCAAATTTTTGTCGGACGGGGCGACCCAAAGTGTTGCGATCTCGGTAGGAAGCACAATATCTTTGATAGATACTCCAGATATCATCGCGTCATACAGGGATCGTCGACCTGAAACGCGGGCAATTCCAGCTCCCGATGTCGCGTTTCCCTGTGGATCGGCGTCAACCAGAAGAACCTTTTTATTCTCCGCGGCGATGCCGGCTGCAAGGTTAATCGCGGTCGTAGTCTTACCGACGCCGCCCTTTTGGTTAGCAACGGCCATGATCTTTCCCATATACAGGTGTTTGAAGTCAGGGCGTAATCACATTAACTGGCTGACTCCGAATATACGTGTGGAACGTTCCACTATTTAGTTAACTGCGAGCTGGAAGTTGAGGTGCGCTCTCGGCTGAAAGGTGCACAAGAACCGCAGATATCGCCGCCGGCGTCAGGCCGCTGATATTGCGTAGCTGCCCGAAGCTCCGCGGGCGAGCTCGCTCAAGACGCTCAACCATCTCGGTTGATAATCCGCCGATTGTTCGAAAGTGGAAATTATCTGGAACCCTCAAATTATCATGGTGATTCACACGCTCCGTGGCGATGTTCTGTTTTGCAATGTATCCGCTATAGAGCGAGTCAGCCAAGGCAGTCTCCAAATCACCGCTTCTTACGACGTTTTGCACTGGCTGAGGTAACAAACGCCGAATCAGTTCCGGGCCCACGCCCTGTCTCATGGCAAGCTGAGATAGAGTTATTGAATCACCCAGGTCTACGCCGAGTACTTTCGCAAGACCGGCGTATTCAGCGGAGGACCGCTTGAATCGCGTGCTATCCAACGCATTCCTTGCACTGGCAATTCGATCGCGCCTGTTATTGAATCGGTCCCAATCGGAATCTTGTAATAGACCAGCAGCCCTCCCGCGCGGACTCAGACGCTGATCGGCATTGTCATGACGGAGTGTCAGGCGAGCCTCCGCCCGCGATGTGAATAACCGGTACGGCTCGTCTACGCCGTGCCGGATGAGATCGTCGATCAGGACCCCAATATAAGCTTCTTCGCGACTAAGGACAAAGCCTTCGCGCCCTTGGACTAAAAATGCCGCATTAATACCGGCGATCAATCCTTGGCACGCAGCTTCTTCGTAACCCGTCGTCCCGTTTATCTGCCCTGCGAGAAATAAGCCATTCAAACGCGTAGATTCTAGCGTAGGGCGAAGTTCACGAGGATCGACGAAATCATATTCTATCGCATAGCCGGGCCGGATTATCTGCACGCCTTTGAAACCGGGAATCATCTGCAGCAACTCCTGCTGAAGGGCAGAGGGTAAAGAGGTAGAGAATCCGTTCAAGTAAACCTCGTTGGTATTATGCCCCTCGGGTTCAAGGAATAGCTGGTGTCGATCCTTTTCAGCGAATTTTACGACCTTATCCTCAATAGACGGACAGTAACGAGGACCGATGCCTTTGATCTTTCCAGAGTAAAGTGGTGATTGGCAAAGGTTTGCCCGGATAGACGCGTGAACATCCTCCGTCGTGTAGCCGATAAAGCATTGAATCTGCGGTTGTTCTAGCCGCTCAGTTGCGAATGAGAAAGCAACAGGCTTTTCGTCGGGTGGCTGAGCTTCGAATGCATCCCAATCGATCGTCCGCCCATCCAGTCGCGGAGGCGTCCCGGTTTTCAGGCGACCGACGGGAAATCCATAGCTCTTTAAACTCTCCGCCAGTTCGACTGAAGCCGGTTCGCCCGCACGCCCCGCCGAGAAAGTCCGGTTGCCGGTGTGAATCATTCCATTGAGAAATGTCCCAGCCGCGATGATGATGGCCTTGGCTCCGAAGCGGCGTGTATCTTGAAGTTCCAGACCTATAAGATCTTTTCCTTCAACGATTAAGTCAATTACCAGGCCTTGTCGTAAGTGCAGATTCGGCGTGGCCTCGAGGACTCGGCGCATTTCCGTCCGATATAGGCTTCGATCGGCTTGAGCCCTCGGGGATTGGACCGCAGGCCCACGCGAGCGGTTCAAGAGGCGGAACTGGATACCCGTTCTATCAATGACCCGCCCCATGATCCCTCCCAGAGCGTCGATCTCGCGAACGACGTGACCCTTGGCGATACCACCGACCGCCGGATTGCATGACATTTGACCGATCAGGTCGAGATTTAGCGTAACGAGCGCGGTCTCGGATCCGAGGCGAGCGGCGGCAGAGGCCGCCTCGCATCCCGCGTGCCCTGCTCCGATCACGATCACATCAAAACTTTCGTCGAACATACTTCCGTTACGAAGTTTTAGATTGTATTAGAGTGCAAAACGTTTTGCCAACTTTCGTTGAAGTGATGACGGCGGCTACTTCCCGATGCAAAAAGTAGAAAATATACGGGTGAGCATGTCTTCGGTAGTCGTCTCGCCCGTGATTTGACCGAGAGCTCGCAAGGCGTTATGAAGCCCAACCAGGACAATCTCTTCGCTAGCTTTCTGATCAAGCAAGTCGATCGACTCGTTGATCTCGGCGTTGGCACGAACAAGCAGGTCGTGATGCCGGGCATCCGAAACCAAGAAACTACCTTCGTCGTTCTCGTTATGATCGAATGGTTCGATCATTGCCCGCTGCAAATCGCCAAGTCCCTCTCCGGTCTTAGCAGACATTCTCACAACCATCGGCGTCGGATCAGCAATCCCTTCTTTCAACGCAGCTATTAGAAGCTCAAGCCGCCGTCTATCGACCTTGTCGGTTTTGTTCACGGCGATGAAGTGACGCGTCCGCTCAACCGAACGGAGGATCGCCAGATCCTCTTCACCGGGATCTTCGGAAGCGTCGAGCACGGCAATCACCAGATCGGCGTCAGCAATTGTTTGCTTTGAGCGCTCAACGCCAATGCTCTCAACCACGTCGACCGTATCGCGCAGACCCGCCGTATCGATTAGTGATACCGGAATATCGCCGATCGAAAATCTCTCATGGAGTTGGTCACGAGTCGTTCCGGCAACTTCAGTTACGATTGCTCGCTCGCTGCCTAGAAGCGCATTGAAGATACTAGATTTTCCAACATTCGGACGCCCAACGATCGCAACGCGGATCCCCTCGCGAACGAGTTTACCGGCCTTAAATGTCGAAGCGATTGTCGAGATCGCCTGACCGATCGCCACGAGCCTTTCGCAAATTTCGTTCGTCTCGGATGCGGGCAGATCGTCCTCAACGAATTCCAGTGCCGATTCGAGAATGACAATGATGTCGAGCAACTCATCCTTGATCGGCTGCAGCCGATGCGAGAATTCACCTTGCATCTGCCTCATCGCCTGACGCGCAGCGGCAACGGTTTGGGCGTTGATAAGATCACGAACCGCCTCTACTTCGGCGAGATTCATCCGACCGTTCGCCAGAGCACGAAGGCTAAACTCGCCCGCGTTGGCCATTCTGGCACCGAGGCTAAGACACCTATCGATCACTTGACGAATCAGGACCGGCGAACCATGGCAGCTGATCTCGACAATATCTTCGCCGGTGAACGAGTGGGGCTTTGCAAAGTATGTAACAAGGGCCTCGTCGATCGGCTCCGACTGAGCATTGTCGCGGAGATATTTGAGATAAGCTACACGCGGATCCGGAGCAAACAATTCTTCTGAGACGATTTCTCTCGCGATCGAAAGCGCATCATCTCCGCTCAGGCGAATGACGCCGATACCGCTTCTACCCAACGGCGTAGCAAGTGCGACAATTGTATTCACCGATACATTTCATCACACAGAAAGAAAAAGAGCACAGATGATCCGTGCTCTCAATATCGCGTAAATGGGCTTTAACTATTTCAGCCGGACCTGAAGGCGACGTTCCCGACCTTCGCCTACCGATTCGGTTACGAGATCCTCGTCTTGCTGAAGTGACGTATGGATGATCCGGCGCTCGGTCGAATTGAGAACGCCAAATGTGAATGGCAAGCCGTTCTTTCTGACATGTCCGGCGGCGAATTTTGCCATCGCATGGAGCTCCGCTTTTCGCGTCTGGCGAAACCCGTCCGCGTCGACAACAAAGCGGTGCTGTCTTTCGAGTTCACGACCAAACGATTGAAAGAGCAGAACCTCGAATGCGTCAAGCAGCTCGCCGTTCTCAGCCAACGCAAGGTGAGCGTCTTCGCCATTAAGGTTGAGCAGGCACCCTTCATCCGTCCAGCTCGCCGACACCGTGAGGTCAAGGCCCATATCAGTTACGATCTCGGCCAAAAATCTTTCTGCATTCTCGCAAGTTTCGTTCATATCCTATGACGTGCTCAGCTTAGGCTTTCCCTTCACCTTCTTCGCATTTTTCGGAACGGTTTCGACGATCTCAGCCGCAGGCGGTTGGTTCGTCTTGTTCATTTTGTTGATCAACATCTGCTGGCCAAAGCTGACCACGTTTCCGAACAACCAGTAGATCAGAAGGCCGGCCGGAGCCGTCCACATTACCCATAGCATCATGACGGGCATAAGATAGGTCATCATCTTTTGCTGCATCTGTTGTTCAGGTGAAACAGCCGGGGCCGTAGGCGTAAACTTCATCGCCAAAACCATCGAACCGGCAAACGCAAACTCGAGCAAATGCCAAGGATCCGCCGCCGACAGATCCGGCAACCACAAGAACGACGCCTGTCGAGCGTCGAGAGCTACCGTTATCGCCGTATAGAACGCAATCAGCAATGGAAACTGCAAGAGCATCGGGAGACAGCCGCCGATCGGCAGAGCGTCCTTCGTCAACTTCAACTGGTCCATCTGAAGCGTGCGCATCCGCGGATCGTCGGCCGGTATGCCCTTCTTCTGCATATCCTTGATCTGATCCTGGATCGCTTTCATCTTAGGCGCATTACCCGCGGCCTTTTTGAAAGACTTGGATTGCGACCAGCGAAGTGGGAAGAGCAGCGAATAGAACAAAAATGTGAATACGATGATCGCCAAACCGTAATTCGCAGTGATCCCGTTAAAAAAGTGCAGGGCGTGAAGGATCGGGATCGACAGGGGCTTAACCAACCAGCGTATCGGACGGTAGTTACTAAAATTGATGAGGTTAACGAACTCAAGTTCGCGGCCCGCCGTTTTACTAAACTGCTCGCCGAGTGGCTGTAGCACGAAATAATCTTTTGAACCGGTATAGATCTTTGTAACCGACCCATCCGCCTGGATCGGAACGAAGGCCGTCACAAGGTGTCTCGTTTCCTTCGATGTCGGGCTGCGAGTTATCCACGAGAAAATGCTGTGGAAGAATGGTTGTGTATCCACCTCGTACTTCGTCGCATGAATCTCGAGGCCCTGAGACGGTGCCGCCGGAACCGCTGCCATTGCGAAATACGAATCAGCCACTCCCGCCCAATCGACATTACCCGGAACAGCTATCGAGGCAGTGCTGCTGGCGTCGTACGTAAACGAATAATTGCCCTGATGTCGATGCATGTCACCGTCGATCGAAGCTACTGATTCAGATTCGATCTGATAGAACGTATGGTGGTTGATCGCGTGGTCGCCGATACTCGCACCGATCGCGAGCTTAGTATTGGGCACGGGCTGGCCGTTCTGTTTAAGATCTATCGCAAGGTCCGCGATATAGCTGTCTGCTCTAAACACGAATGACTTTCTTATTTCGAGGCCGTTTTCGCCTGCGAGGGAAAATTCGATCCTCGCCTCCTGGCCATCACCAAGAGTGATAAGATCTGCCGGCGCCGTAACCTGGTAATTTCGTTCGTTGGCGATTGACGTGATATTCGGATCCCCGGTTGTGAGACGAAAGGGCAATTCACGCGGATTCTGATCAAGCGCTTTTTGCGAGATCAATTGCAACGGCTTCTGGTTCCCGTCGGTCGACCCGTCCGCATATATCGCATACTCGCCTTTACTTGACTTGTTCTTCAGAAGTATCCAACTCGTTGCAACCGCACCTTTGGAATCGAGCGTCACTTCGTAAAGCGGCGCCTTGATCGTGATCGTACGATTTGGTGTTGTATCAGGCGTGGCGGCAACTGTCTGGCTCGGCGATTGTAACGGCACCGCTACGGGTGACGGACGCACCGCCGGCTGCATGGTGTTTGCGTCGGCTACCGTCGTGTTTGCGTTGTTGGCCGGAGGTGTCGGAGCGAAGAAGTAAGACCATCCTAGGAGGACGATCAGTGACAGCACAGCGGCGGTCACAAAACGAAACTGATTCTGATTATTACTATTATCCATTATATGAATCTACGTTCGCCCGAACTTGCGGTCTCTCCCGCCTTCCTCCAACCGCATCCGCAATCGCCGACCGCAGATCACTTCACCGGATCGTGACCACCTTTGCAAAAGGGCTGACAGCGTAAGATACGCTTTACGCCCATCCATGTTCCCCTCAACCCTCCGTATCTTTCGACGGCCTGCCTGGCATATTCCGAGCAGGTCGGCTCGAAGCGACATGCCGGCGGTAAGAACGGCGAAACGACCGCCTTATAAAGGCCGAGCAGATCGAGAACAACGTATTTCATCAATACCAATATTCTGCCACACAGAGGTCGGAACCGGCAGCGACAGGAAATCGGCTCAGTCTTTAACGTTCCTGATCGCTGCTGCTACCGATCCTCACACGCTCCGCGATCTGTTTGAATTCCGCCAGCGGCTTATCGAGTTTGACGCGAAGTAGACTTCGGCGGGCGTTCAGCACCCAGTCAAATTTGACAGAGATCCTGTCCAACTCGGCTCTGCTCAATCTGAAAGACTCTCGCAAAAGCCGCTTCGCACGGTTACGATCATGAGCTTTACCGACCGCCTTCTTAGTCGCAGTAACACCGAGACGCTGAACATCCCGTTTGTTAGGCATTAGGAAGACCGTCATAAACCTTCCTTCGATTCGTCGACCTTGCTCGTAAACACGCAGAAACTCGGCGCGCTTAGCGAGCCGAGTTTCCTTTGGTAGATCGAATCTTAGTAGTGTTTGACTGTCAGGCGTTTGCGGCCCTTCGCCCGCCGCCGCTTCAGAACGGCCCGACCGTTCTTGGTCGCCATCCTTGCCCTGAAGCCGTGTTTCTTTGCGCGGCGTCGATTGTTTGGTTGATAAGTTCTCTTCGGCATAATCGCTCTCCATGGAATTCACCCGAAAGTGAAAACGTAGAGTTTAACGAAAAACGGGCGAGTGTGTCAAAGAACGTTCGAAGTGTGCAGGTGTCCTATATTTTGGCGATCCGAACACATCCTTTGCGTCCTTGGCGAGCTTTGCGTGATAAAAACCGGAGGTTCACGCAAAGCTCGCCAAGGACGCAAAGTTACCATTCGTTAAGCTGACCCAGTATTTCACTCGAGTTTAAAGGAGCCTTCTAAAGCCAGTTCCACGCCGATTCATCACCGTTGTATGCCGCCTATGCTTCTGCTAGGCTTTTCCTGCTAAAACCTAGATCACCAGTAAACGCTTATGAAAAAGGCTTTCGTCCGTCTCTTCGTCCTCTTACTCCTCTTTTCTTTTTCGTTATCGGCGCAAAAGCGAAATATAACCGAAAGCGACCTTTTCAACTTCGCATGGGTTGGCGACCCGCAAGTCTCGCCCGACGACTCGACGGTCGTCTTTGTGAAAGTAATAGTGAATTCCGCGAAAACGAATTACGACACTTCGATCTGGAGCGTCCCGACGAGCGGTTCGGACGAACCAGTGCGCCTTACGAGCGGAACTCGAGATTCAAATCCGCGGTTTTCGCCTGACGGAAAGTTCCTCGCTTTCGTCCGATCGACGGAAGCGCCCGGGTCGTTCTCGCAGATCTATTTATTGCCGATGAAAGGTGGCGAGGCATTTCAAATGACGACTGTTGTCAGAGGTGCGGGCGGCCCGGTTTGGTCTCCGGATGGCAAGTGGATAGCGTTCGGCAGCAGCACGAATGAGCAGGACATTGCCAAACAGGGTAAGACTCCAGCGGCTGGTGACCGCGAATCGGATGTAAGGGTTATTACCCGGGCCGTGTATCGTTCGGACGGCGCCGGCTATATCGATTCGACACGGCCGAACCATCTCTGGGTGATCGGCGTACCCCGAGGTTCAGGAGATAAGCAGACCGCAAAACAGCTCACGAGCGGCGACTTTTCAGAGGGGAATTTTGTCTGGGCGAAAGATAGTTCTAGGGTCTACTTCACCACGAATCGAAATCCAGAACCGTATTACTCGACGCCAAAAGCAGAGATATATTCCGTTCCAGCCGGAGGCGGCCAACCTGCTTTGCTTACAAAGATCGACATGGGAGTCGGTCCGATGAGTTTGAGCCCCGACGGCAAGCGATTCGCGTTCAATGCTTCTGTCGTTGACGACCCGGTCAAGTCGTACACACAGCCCGACCTCTGGGTGATGGATGCCGCTGAAAATGCGAAGCCGAAAAACCTTACAGCGAAATTCGATTTCGACATGGGCGCAGGATTGACCGGCGATCAGGCCGCACCCCGGGCAGGTGGCGGTGGCGGACCGATCTGGACGGTGGATGGCAAAGCTATCATCGAGCGTTACACCAAAGAGGGCCGTGCGAACCTTGCGTCGTTCGACGCCGATTCCGGCAAGCTCAGCGAGATCACAAAAGGCGATCAGGCTGTGATGAATTTCCGTGCGACTCAGGATGGAAAGAGGCTCGTCTACGCGATCTCGACACCCACCCGTATCACGGACCTTTATATTTCCGATCGAAATGGTGCAAACGCAAAGCAGTTGACGCGGGTCAACGATGCACTGTTCTCAAAGCTGAACCTGACCGAACCCGAAGAGATCTGGTACAAAAGCTTTGACGGCAAGCGCGTCCATACGTGGGTGCAGAAGCCGGCTGATTTCGACCCAAAGAAAAAATACCCGCTCATCCTGAATATCCATGGCGGCCCTCACGCAGCCTACGGTTACGTCTTCAACCACGAGTTTCAATGGATGGCAGCGAAGGGTTATGTTGTCGTATATCCAAACCCGCGGGGATCGACGAGCTACGGTCAGGATTTCGGGAACATCATCCAGCACAACTATCCCGGCGACGACCACCAAGATCTGATGTTGGCCGTCGACGAGGTGATCAAGCGCGGCTACATCGACGAAAAGAAGTTGGGAATCACGGGCGGCTCGGGTGGCGGAGTGTTGACGAACTGGGCGGTTACAAAAACGGATCGCTTTGCGGCGGCGGTGTCACAGCGGGATATTTCGGACTGGGCAAACTGGTGGTACACGGCTGATTTCACGCAGTTTCAACCTGCGTGGTTCAAGGGTGCACCGTTTGAAGACGTCGAGGGTTTTCGCCAACGCTCGGCCATCACGCACGTCGCAAAGATCAAAACGCCGATGATGTTTATTCTCGGCGAGGCCGATTGGCGAACGCCTTCAATGGCCGGTGGCGAGGAGTTGTTCCGCGCGCTCAAGTATCGAAAGATCCCGACCGTGATGGTCCGCTTTCCAAATGAAGGCCACGAGCTTTCACGCTCCGGCCAACCATGGCATCGCATCGAACGGCTGCAGCATATCGTTGGATGGTTCGACAAGTGGATGATGAACGCATCGAAACCGGAGTATGAAGTGGGGGCGGTTAGATAAGGTGCGCGTCGTCTTTTCGTTCGAAGCCGTCTCTCGCTTAAGCATAGCTACGTGCTTCCAGCACTTGCTCTGAGTTCTAACAATTAATTGCCCCGGCCTTTACGAGCCCGTGTCAAACTCGGATGCCTGGCAGCGAAGCCGCCCCAAGATGCTAGCCAGACGTGAAACGTCTGGACCATCCGAGTTTCAATTCCGCACTGAAGGTGCGGAAGATATGAGCTTTCCGCCCCTTCAGGGCGGCAGCGATTTATTGTGCCGTACCAGAAGCTTCGCATCTGGCTACTATCTTTGGCAGCTTCGCCGCCGGAAGTTCTAGTTTTGACACAGCCTCTGAAACCCGGGGCAATTCATTTGTTCGGCTATCTAAAAATCATAAACCGTGGCCTCGTAAACTCTGCCACGATCGTCGACTAAGACACCTTTTACCGCAATTTGTTTGTTTTCCTTGAGGTAGATTTCCGTTTTGAACTCTTTTATCGAAGTGGTTAAGGCACCCGTACTGTGAACCATTCGCAACAAAGCCTGCTTGTACCATTTAATGCTCTCGAGAACACGCGGTGTTAAGGAGGGATGCTGGTTGCTTCCCGGCACCCAGTCTATGCTTATTCGATGCCCTTCAACGGTTCTGACAAGTTGATGAAGGTCGTCCATAACAACACCGTCATCAACATAGTTTGTGAAGCTGACAAATGAGTGAGTGAGGTTGTGCGCAATTGACCTGAGTACCTTGTATTTCGGGTGTCGACCTTCTTCTAGGCCGTTCGCCTCGATTACAAGATGACGCACTGCCTCGACGTATAGATCGTGCTCGGCACGAAGAATTCTATCGGATAGCGAAGTTACGCTATCGCCAGGTTCTACAGCTATCCATTGTTGTAGAATAATCGGCCCGGCATCTAGCTCTTCATTGACCAGGTGAACCGTACAACCAGTGATCTTCACGCCGTGCTCGAATGCTTGCCGCTGAGCATCGAGGCCCGGAAAGGCCGGTAGCAAGCTCGGATGAATGTTGACGATGCGGTTTTCAAACGCATGCACAAAACCCTTCGATAACAAACGCATGTAGCCGGCAAGACATACCAGTTCGACGCCTCGCTTCTGGAGTTCGGCGATGATCTCGGTGTCGTGATCTTCACGCGATCGCCCGCCGCGCTCAACGACGACAGTTCCAACTCCGCGCTCTTTCGCCTTCGCCAGCCCCGGAGCATCACGCCTGTCGCTGATAACAACAGCGACTTCCGACTCGGGAATCTCGCCGCTCTTCACCGCGTCGATGAGGGCGACCATATTTGAACCGCGACCTGAGATCAATATTCCAATCTTCATCAATTCCAATTTTTTGCGCCCGGCCAGAATTGCGCCATCGGCGTTTTCAATCCGCCGCAGATCAATATCGTGGACTGTTCTTGCACGCCGTCCTAGACAGGACGACATCGCTGGGACGGTATCAAATATTCGCTGTTGCGGCTTGCGGAGCGTCTGAAAGCTTTGAAAATTTCACGCCACACTTGTACAATGTTCCGGTACAACTTATGCCGATAGAAACAACATACAGTAGTGCCCGAAGTAACTTAGCATCTTTACTTGCTCGCGTCACCGATGACAGCGAAGTCGTAGTTATCAATCGCCGCGGCCTCGAGCCCGTCGCGATGGTCAGTGCGTCCGAACTTTCCAGCTTGCTTGAAACTGCTCATCTTCTTCGATCACCCAAGAATGCCCAAAGACTACTAAGGGCGCTGACGCGGGCCCAAAGTAAATCACAAAAACCAAGCTCATTGGAAAAACTAAGAGCGGAGTTTGGCGTTGAAAAGCGAAAAGAAAAGTAAAACCCGCGAGGCTGTCTTTCATCCTGAATTCCGTGAAGATCTTCGCTACTGGGCTGAGACGAACCGGAAAACTCTGCTCCGCGCGCTCGATCTCGTCGAAGCCATTCTCCGGGATCCTTTCAACGGCATCGGCAAACCTGAACCTCTGAAATACCTCACCTCCGGCGCATGGTCGCGGCGGCTTACGCAGGAACATCGAATCGTTTATTTAGTGAGCGAGGAGAGAATCGATTTCCTGCAGGCGAGATATCACTATTAACCGTTACTGTGAGATTGAAGATCGTTCGCTCAGCGTGAAACGCCTATAATTCCGAAAGCTACCATCCCTGCCCATGCGAGGAAAATACAGATCCTCATCGCAATCACGGTACGGTGGGAGGGCGCGTCACTTTTGATCCAGTCTTCAGTGAAGAAAGTCCACGAGAAGATTCGCACGCTCCGCTGTATACTGCCGGTCCACCACGTCGAATCCGGGGGGGGGTCCAGAAGAAGCCGGCCGGCTTACCTGCCTTTTCCCAATCCTCCCGAAAATTGCTATGTTGGCGTCTCAACACGACGTCGAACATCACAAAGCCGACAAGTATTAAGAAGAAGATTAATGCGAAAAGGCCGAATCCCATTGCTATTACGAAACGTTCACTAGCTTGCTACCGCTAACGACCACACCGATCTCAAAGCATTCGCCAAGACCGGTCCGAAGAGTATCCTTGGCTTCTGCTGCGCAGACGACGATCATCCCCACTCCCATATTAAATGTTCGAAACATTTCGTGGTCTGCGACATTACCCAACTTCTGCATCACTCCGAAGATTGGAAGCTCGGGCCATGAACCGCGATTGATCTCAACCGAAACTCCATCAGGCAAAATGCGCGGGATGTTTTCAAGAAAGCCTCCACCGGTGATGTGCACCAGTCCCTTGATCAACCCGCCATCAAGCAGCGGTCCGATCGGACCAAGAAAACTCTGATGCGTTTTTAATAACGAGTCTCCAACCGTTTCGCCAAGCTCGTCGAGATGGGTGTCCGTCTTGTAGCCGCCAACTTCGAAGAATAATTTTCGCGCAAGCGAATATCCGTTCGTCTGCAAACCGTTCGACGGAATCCCTAAAACGACATCGCCGGGAACGATCGACTTTCCGTCGATAACTTTCGACTTGTCGACAATGCCGACAATAAAGCCTGCTAGGTCGTATTCGCCCGGCGGATAAAAGTCCGGCATCTCCGCAGTCTCGCCACCCAGTAATACGCATCCGTTCTCTTTGCACGCGACAGCCATTCCTTCGACGACCGACGCCGTCACATCCGGCTCGAGTTTTCCTGTAGCAAAGTAATCGAGAAAGAACAGCGGCCGAGCACCCTGAACGAGAATGTCGTTGACGCAGTGATTCACTAGATCTGCGCCGACGGTATTGTGAATCCCGGTCTCGAAAGCGAGCTTTAATTTAGTACCGACGCCGTCCGCCGACGCGACGAGTATCGGATCGCGCATATCCGGAAACGCGGCCGAGAACATTCCGCCAAAGCTACCGATCTCGGTAAGCGTCCGCTCGTTAAATGTGCTACGGGCTAACTCGCGTATCTTTGTGACCGCACGATTCGCATTGTCGATCGACACACCTGCGTCGGCGTATGAAATGGGTTTGGACATATGATCAAGCGTGGATAGCAATACCGAACTCGCGGGAAAGTAGATCGTAAAACTCTTCTTCCGAGTTTACCGGCCTCTCATTCTTCTCACCATTCGACGTAACAATAAAACTCTTTTCCGTAAGCGTCTTCCGACCCGTTTCGGTCATGAGCGCACACAGCTTGCCTTTAGTGAAATGCGACTCGGATGAAAACTGCTGAAAATCGCACATCTCCGAAAACTCGTCTAGTTGACGGGATCTTTTCTGAAAGATGTATTCGCTTCGCCACACATCTGCTTCCTGTTTTAAAACTTCGTAATGATCGTCCTCGCGACGTCGGATCATAAAACTACCGGACGGATCAAGCTGCTCCGCATCCGGAATGATCTGAAGTGCCTCGGAAGTGAACGCGCCAAAACCGACATCACTGAGATATTCGTCGGCGCCTATCTTTACAATTATTGCGGCGTGATCGAATTCAGGTCCGTGACTTTTCCCGTTAAATACTCTCGCCGAAATTACCCGTGTATCGAATCCAAGGGCAGCCAAGAGTTCGTTGAACAAGAAGTTCAACTCGTAGCAGAATCCGCCGCGCCCTTCCGCCACGATCTTCTTGTAAAATTTTTCGATGTCGAGAACGATGGGGCGTTTCCAGTGTATGTCGAGATTCTCGAACGGAACCGCGAGAAGGTGTGACCGCTGCAGTCGCTGCAGCGTCGGATGATCCGTGCTGACTACCTCGTCGCCAAACCCAATTCTCGCTAGATAGTCCTTCACGTTCATGGTCGCACTGACTAAATCATAGGAAGACGGACCGCTATGTCCATCGTGTCCCGAAATGGGAAATCAAATTATAGTCACAGGGGCGAGCGTTGACTATTCGCCGATCTCACGATTAGCATTTTTCCGGACCTGGCAAAACCATTTCTGCTCGGGTCCCGGTCAGATTAGTTCTTTCGGCAAAACGAGAGTTTATCGTACATTCTACTTATGAGTTTTACATTGCATGACCTCGGCTCGGACGGCCTTCAATTAAACGCGAATGTTTGGACCTGGAAAGCAGCGCTCGAAATCGTAAAAAATCTGGACATTGTGAGCGAAGGAAAGATCCGGCAGATGGGCTACAGCGGCACGGGTGTGAAGGTTGATACGGAGGATGCTCATGCCATCGGCCGGGCGATCCGCGACTCCGTGCTTCCCAAGACACCGGCCAACGGCCGAATGTTTGCCGACCTGCGGGTGACCGACGAACCTGATGACATGACGCTTCATCGCGACGATGTCGATCAATGGAAGAATTACAGCGCGACGCGCGAATGGCTCGAGGAATTCTCCGATTTCTGTATGCAGTCGAATGGCTTTCAGATCTTTTGAAGTAGCTGCAAGCCGGTGTATCCGGGGTGGGTCGCTTAATGGAATTTTTTAACGACATCTCAAACGCGGTCTCTCCTCTCCTCAAGAACATCTGGGTTCAGATCACCTTGCTCATCCTTTTCGCCACCGCACATGGCTATGCAGGTGCATGGCTCGCGGTACGCATGCTGTTCCGTCCGCGAAAACCATTTAAGGTTTTGGGCGTCACACTTTTCCCGCAAGGGATGATCCCGCGTCACCGCGATCGTCTTGCGGGTGCCATTGGCAAAGCGGTCGGCGAAGAACTCGTGTCGCAAGAGACGATCATGGAAGAGCTCCTTGGGAAAGATTTTCTCCGACGAAAGATAGGCGGTGTAATCGACTCCTACACACAGGACATTATCTCTCAGACCTATCCATCGCTGATCGAGACGCTGCCTACGAACCTCCGGGCTCCCGTCCTCGAAGCGATCGCATCACTGCAGTTTCGTGTCGCCGAGCATATCGAGGAGGTCTTGAAAAGCGAGGAGTCACTCGCGACTATAAGTAGCTTTGTCGAGCGGCGTGTCGACGAAGTACTGTCTCGCAGAGTCTCTTCGGTCGTAGACGACGAAACGTTCGATAAGATCGTGGCATTTCTCGACGAACGGGTGCGCTCGGCCGTACACTCGCCGGCACTCGAAGAGAAAGTGCGCGGTTTTATAGGTAGCCGTCTCGACGACTTAACAAACGCGCCCACGCCGCTAGGAGAGTTGTTTACACCGGACGCCGTGTTGCTACTCA